>JAYVKA010000279.1:0-7901 GCA_043768885.1 Planctomycetota bacterium | reverse complement strand
CAAAGAATGTTTAAGGAAACGAGCCACGATTTCGGGGCTGTGTACAAGGGTGTTACGCCAGAATACGTCTTCGAGATTGAAAACTGCTATGAAGAAGATGTTTTCATCGACTATTTCCGGTCCAGCTGCGGTTGCACCAAAATCTCGATCGACAAGCAAAAGCTGAAGTCATGGGAAATAGCCAAACTGACGGCCAAGTTTGACACGCTCGGGTTTAACGGCCAGCGCGAAGCGACCGTCTCGGTTGGAATTTCGAAACCGTTTCGGGCCGAGGTTAAACTGAATATTCGCGGGAACATCGTCAGCGACATCAATGTGTTTCCGAAACAGATGAACTTTGGCAACATGGCCGTCGGGAACATGACTCCGATCGTCGTGACGGTGAATCGTCGCTTCAATCCGAATTTCCAGATCAAGGACGTCAAAAGCACTTTTGCACACGTCGGCGTCACGGTTGCCGAAAGGGCCCGCGACCGAAATGGCGTCACCTATCAAATTACTGCCTCGCTCAAGGATGGAATTCCGACCGGTCCGGTGCAAGGCGAGTTGAATGTTGTCGGGCAGGATGGCAACAACGAAATCCTGATCCCGATTCCGTTTTTCGGAAAGATCACGTCACCGTTGGAGATAAGCCCTTCGGTTCTGACTTTGGCCGATCTGGTGCCAGGTCAACAAATCAAAAAGCGAATCGTGCTGAAAGGTGACCAGCCGTTCCGCATCAAGGATGCGACTTGCGAAAACAGGGCCTTTTCCGTTAACGCTTCGAACGAAGCCCGCGCGGTTCATTTTGTCGAAATCAGTTACACCGTTCCGGAAAATGTGGTCAGCTCGGAAGTGTCGCTCAATTTCGTGACCGATCTCCAGGTCCAGCCCATGATCAGCCTGCCCATTATTATCACACCAGTTCCAAACGAAACACAAACGGTCGTTGGCAAGAACCGTTGAAAGAGCAGTTGAACATGATTCCCTCGCGCTGTAACGGAAACTTGTTTCATGTTCTTGCGTTGCTGCTCGCGTTTTGTTCCGGCGGATTGATCGCCGGATTCCAGGACCCCGCAACCAGTCGCGGGCTGGCTGAAAATCAAAACGCGGATTCCGACAGGAAAGAGATTCTGGAAACCCTGACTCGTCAGGCAGCCTGGTGGAATGCCGGCGATATCGAAGGCTTTATGCAGACGTACTGGAAGAGCGAGGAGATGACATTCTCGTCCGGCGGGACCACTCATGTGGGCTGGCAAGCGGCACTGGATCGCTACAAAAAGAACTATCCTGTCGAAAAGATGGGACGGCTGACATTTGAGAACGGTCCGTTGACGATGCTGGCCGACGATGCGGCATTGCTGTTGGGAAACTTCAGTCTGGAACGGGATGGCAAAACGTCCGGCGGCAATTTCAGTCTCGTCTTGAAGAAGTTTCCTGAGGGATGGCGCATTATCCACGATCATTCGTCGTCGCTGGAAAAGGCGGAGCCTGCGGGGGAAAAAGGCGATTCGACCGTCGCGACTCCATCCGGCAACAACGACAAAAATGGAAACCAGGCCAGGTCGGGCGGGGTATAGTCGTCACAACGAAAACTGAATTCTTGCCTCGGGGAAACTCTCTAAATGCGCATTGTTTGTGGCGCGGTGATTTGGGCCATAGTTCTGGGAATGCTGTTCAATTGGCTGGGTTCGTCACCTGACCCGTCGAACTCCCCGGCCGCTTCGGTTGCAACTTTTCTGACAAATCCCAGAGCCGAAGTAATTCTGGACTTCCAACCGACCCAGATCGTGGCAAAGGGCGACCCGATCTTCCTGGAAGGGTCCGAATCCGGTCCAGCTATTGGTCGGATCATCATTCTCGAAAACTGGGATGGTACGCGTTACGAAATAGCGTCGACCGATGCTGCAGTTGCAGAGTTGTTCGGCGGCTGGCAAAAAAGGCTCGGTGCGAATTCCATGAGCGAACTGGAAATCGCCTACCACCAGACGCCCAAATCGATGGCCTGGGTCGTGCGAACGATGCTGAGTCCGGCCAAGCGTGAAGAAATTTCTGAAATCATCATGAAAGCCGTACGGGAGCATCAACCGGACATTATCGGCAAGCTGCAACCGCTGTTGCTGGAAAGCCTGCGGCAGTCGGGCGATGTGATTCGCGAGGACCTGAAAGCGGCAATTGACTCACATCGCGACGAACTTCAAATGCTGGCGGGGCGTTACCAGGAAGAAATTGTCCAAAAAAAACTGATCCCGCTTTTCACCGAAGAGGTGTGGCCGATCGTCCAGGAGGAAAGCTGGCCGATCGCCAGCCAGATCGGTGCCCAGGCGTGGCAAGAAGCATCCCTGTTTGGTTTGACATGGCGATATTTGTACGATGCTTCGCCATTGCCGGAACGAAATTTGACGGAACGCGAATTCGATCGACTGATGCGCGAGCAGATTACGCCGATCATCACTTCGTGGTTGCCACAGATCTATGAAGCACAGCGAAAAATTTTCAAACGGCTCGGCGAGAACGAGCGCGTTCGGCAAACAGCGACCGAGATCTTGGCAACCCTTGCCGAAGATCATGATTTGCAGGTGATCATTCTTCAGGTGATTCGCGAAGTGTTCGAGGACAACCCGCGGCTGGTTGCGGCCTGGAAGGAAGTTTGGGAAACGCCCGAGGCCCGGGCGGCACTGGTGGATCTGAACACACGGCTGGAACCGGCGATTACCGGAATCGGCGAGGCGATGTTCGGCAATCCCAGAACAAGTATCACGCCCGAGTTTTCCACGGTGATGAGAAACAAGGTTTTGTTCAAGGACGAACGCTGGTTCGTTATTCGCCGGAGAGCATCGCCTGCCATCAACGACGATGGAAAACTGCACGTCGTTTTGGGTTCGAAGGACTCGCCCAGCCCATTTCATGTTCCTGCCAGGCCAAGGAATTGAGCGAAATGGAAGAAACAAAAGAGCCGTCCTCAGAATCGGCACCCCGCAGTGCGATCGAGATTCGCGGATTGACGGTGACGGCCGGGACGCGAGTGTTGCTAAAAGACCTGGATGCGGTCTTCCCGGCCGGAAAAGTCTCGGTGATTGTCGGACCTAGCGGAGTCGGCAAGAGTATTTTGCTGAAGATTATCGCCGGTTTGATTCAAAACCGGTCCGATGGTGTTCACATGAAAGGCTCGGTGAAACTCGGTGGAAAGCCGGTTCGGCCGGGATTGGCTGGCGTCGTGTTTCAGTCTTTCGCATTGTTCGACGAGCTCTCGCCGCAGGCCAATATCGATTTCGCTGCGACTTGCGGCAAGGGGAACCGGAAAATCCCCGCAGCGAAATGGCTGGAGCGGCTGGGCGTGCCGGCCGACGTGCCGACTTCGCGATTGAGCGGTGGGCAACGTCAGCGGTTGGCCCTGGCGCGAACACTGGCTTACGATCCGCAAGTAATTTTGTATGACGAACCGACAAGTGGACTCGATCCGGCAACCGGACGACACGTCGCGGAGTTGATTCATCAAACGAACGATGAGTTTGGAAAAACGTCGATCGTCGTAACGCATGATTATCCGGCATGGTTACCGGTGGCCGATCATGTCTTTCTGTTCGATCCGTCAGGTTTGGACGTTCACGAGATTCCGCGAGAGAAGTGGAACGAGTTGCCGACGTTGCTGGACGTTTCGTCGAAAGCGGTCTCGGCAGTTCCCACGGTTCCTTTCGAAAGTGGCATTGGGCTCGTCGCGATTCTGGGGCGATCGATTGGACGGTTCTTGTCGGGCACGACGGATGGGATGATCACGATGATGGTCGCCCTGCTCAGCCTGATGCCGACTTGGCGCAATCCCGCATGGGGTCTCCGGTTCCTCTGGCATTACATCCTGCTGATCTGCGGACCGACAGCGATTTTGTATTTGTTAATGGCGGGGCTGATCAACGGCTACGTCTCGACGTTTTTCACGTTCGAGTTTTTTCCGTTTGCGACGTACACCGAACCGTTGCTGATCGAAGACCTGCTGGAAGCGATCGGATTCGTAATCTACCGAGTCTTTGTTCCGATACTGGCTTGCATTTTGGTGGCGGCCCGGTGCGGAGCGGCGGTAACAGCAGATGTGGGTGGACGGCAATACGGCGAACAGCTTTCTGCAATGTCAACCTTTAACGCTCCGCCGCGAGCCTATTTGTTGACGGCGATCATGATCGTGTTTCTGTTCGGCACGCCTTTGTTGTCGATGATTTCGTGGTATTCCGCGCAATCCGCCAGTTTGGTTGCGTTCGTCTGGTCACATCCGGAACGTGGGCCCGATTTTTGGGATCATTATTTTCACGTTCGTCTGGTTCAGGAACAAAAGTGGATGTACGACGGCGCTTGGTGGATGCTGGCAAAAGTGGCGACCAGTGGGCTGGGCATAGGTGCTGTTGCGTGGCGGTTTGGTATTTCGCCAAAATACTCGGCGTCGGACGTCAGCCGCAGCGTCACGCGTACAATCCTGTGGGCAACGTTGTTGGTGTTGGCCATCCACTTTATATTTGCACTTTATGAATTCGAAAGCCTGCGTCCCAAACCACCGATCGTTGACCAGGTTGCAACAACTATGGAGATTTGAAAATGAAAATGCACAGTTGGATGTTGATCGTTGCGATCACGGTCTGGCTTGTTCCCATGAGCGGTTGCCAGCCGACAAGTACGACCAAACCTGGGGAAGTCAGTTATCGCACCTTCAAGATTGAGGTCCCGCCCAGTTTTAATGGGGAACTCAACCCCGAAGGGTTGGAAGTTGGGCTTGAAGTTGGCAATCTCGCGCCAGAAATTGACGGCCAGGATCTCGACGGGGTTTCGTTCAAGTTAAGCGACTACCGGGGCAAGGTGGTTGTTCTGGATTTTTGGGGAGATTGGTGACCGCCATGTCGTGCCATGTACGACCACGAGCGGTCGCTCGTTCAAGAGATGCAGGGAAAGCCGTTTGCACTGATCGGAGTCAATTCCGATGGGGATCAGAAGGCGATTCGCAAGATAGTGGAAGAAAAGAATCTGATCTGGCGCAGTTTCTGGAATGGTCCGAAAGGGACAGGTGGGCCGATTGCAACAGAATGGAACATCCGCGGATGGCCATCCATTTTTATTCTGGACGCGAAAGGTGTCATTCGCTTTCGCGATGCGCGAGGTGAAGCGATGAATTCAGCCGTGAAAAAGCTGTTGAAAGACGTTGAGAGCGGAACCTGACGGCAAACGGTTCGCATTCAAGACAAAAAACGTCTGCACGATTTCGTGCAGACGTTTTTTTGAAGTGGAACTCGTTCCTGCGGCAAATGCCCCTGTTGCCCCACGATCCGCGGTTCGCATGTCAATTATTATTCGGCGCTGTCCTTTTTGTCCAGCATCGGGCGAGTTTCGTCTGGCTTGGGTGCTTCCGCTGGAACCGGTGCACTCTCAGTCACGGCCGCTTCTGGTTTGAAGTATGGATTCACGATTTTCTGAGGCTCGGCAGGCGCAACTTGCATCTCTGCAGGAATAATGCCTGGAGGAGCAGCGTAGGGGCTGATGCCATAAGGTCGTCGGACAATGTGGCTGTAATAAACAGGTGGGAATTTGGCGAAATAGGGGGGCTCTTCGACGCGGGGTGCGCTGGTGATTGTTCCGAAAGGAATAAAACCACGATTGAAGTTTCCGTTGTCCCCGCCTCCTGGATAGGGAAAGCTGGGCGCGAACCCAAGTCCGGCTCCGAAGCCGTATCCGTCGTTATACATGCCCTGAGCCTGGGCTGTTGAAGCCACGCCGCAAAGGGCGACAATGGCGGCTGCTGCGACTATGCGTGGCAAGAGTTTCATTGGAAAATTCCTTTCAATCGTCGATGTCGATGCGTGATGCGGCGAAAACACTCTCTATTTCAGGCTAATTACTGCTGCGCAAGTTGCAATAGTGCGCGGATCAGGAACCTGGCGGGAAACTGCACTGACTAGCCAAACGACCACAAAATCGACACAACTGTTAAAGGCCGCCGCTGTTGAACTGGGTTTTGGCCTGACCGGGGCCTGTGCCGCCGTTTCCCCAGGCGGATTTCAACCGCTCCAGCAATGGATCGATGCCGGTCACGTTGGGCAGCTTGATTACATCCCGAAGAGGATGGAGGCTTACCGGCATCCGGACCGCGTCATGCCCGGCGTGGTCAGCCTGTTGATGTTGGGGATGAACTACCGGACCGCGATGCCGGCTGAACAAGCCAGGCCGGGTTTCGGGCAAGTTTCGCGATATGCCTGGGGTGACTCTGACTATCACGATCTGGTTTGGAGCAAGTTGAATGAGCTGGGTGAACGAGCTTCCAGGATTTGGCCGGGCCTGAAATGGCGGGGAGTGATCGATACCGCGCCGCTGCTGGAGCGAGAGTTTGCGAGTCTGGCCGGAATCGGATGGCAGGCCAAGAACACGATGCTGATCAACCCAAAATCGGGTAGCTGGTTTTTTTTGGCTGCGTTGTTGATGGATGTCGAATTGGAATACGACGATCCGCTGACGACCAATCATTGCGGCAGCTGCACGGCTTGTTTGGATGCATGCCCGACCGATGCATTTGTCGAGCCGCACGTGTTGGATGCCCGCCGCTGTATCAGCTATTTGACGATTGAATTGAAGGAGCAGATTCCCCGCGAATTTCGTGCGGGAATGGGTGATCTGGTTTTCGGCTGTGATATTTGCCAGGAAGTCTGCCCCTGGAACCGGTTCTCGTCTCAGACATCGGAAGCCGCGCTTCAGCCCTCGCAGCCCGATGGCGAGATTGATTTGCGGGAGATGTTTTTTTGGAGTGACGAACAATTTCGATCGCGATTTCGCAAGACCGCACTTTGGCGACCACGACGTCGGGGCATGCTGCGGAACGCTGCGATCGTTTTGGGAAACCAGAAGGATGCGGACTCGATCCCGGCTCTCACGGCCGGATTGAATGAAGCCGAATCAATTGTGCGTGGAGCTTCGGCGTGGGCTCTTGGCGAGCTTGGAACGCCGGAATGCCACGATCTTTTGAAGGAACGGCTGAAAATCGAGCAGGATGCCGACGTCCAGAAAGAAATAATTCTTGTCATTGAATCTTCGCATTCGCGTGTTTCGGGCCCCGAATAACCGGTACGTTCGACACAGATTGAACGGCCGGGCCGGTAATTGCTGTCAGTTCCGAAGAATTTTCCGGCCGGACTTTCGTTCGTAAGCAAAGTTACCGCAGGTTTGTTTCCACCAGAATCTTTCGACACCCGGAATGCGTGTCTGGATCGGTGGATCGCGTCGCTCGCAACAAACCTGATCAGGAATCTGGAACTGGCCACGGAAGTCACACTGTCATGAATCGCGGGCAAATAACTCGACTGGGCTGGATGCTCTTGGCCGGCTGGCTATGTCTGATCGCCGGACGGGCCACCGCGCAGATTCAACTTCCGGCCATCGATCCAACGGGGAACCGCATTTTTCTGCCGCAGCAAACCACGCCGCTGTTGGGACCGGGAGCATCGGGAACGGGACTGTTCGGACATCACAATCGGGCAACAGTCCCAACAGCACCCGCGACCTCAACCAATCCGTTTGCAAAATGGTTTGGTCACGGCCAACAATCTGCTGCGCCAGCCCAACCAGCCTTCACTCATCCTGCCGACCCACCAACCTGCGGACAATGCGGCAAACCCGGTTGTCAGGGCGGGTCACACTGCGCTTCAGGAAAACCGAAACAGCATGTGATTCCCCGCCAACACACGTCAATGGACAAAGGCAAGTCTGGCGAAATCATCATGACGCCGTATCGAATCGTAGCGCCGGTAGGGAGCGAAGTCGTGGTGCTGGCCGGAATTTGCGGGGGTGACGGGCACTTTGTAAAGAACCAGCCGCTGGAATGGATGCTCTCTAACGACAGCGTTGGACAGATTATCGAAGTCGGCGGAATGGAACATCCTGCCTTCAACAGCACT
>JAYVKA010000278.1:0-11340 GCA_043768885.1 Planctomycetota bacterium | reverse complement strand
GACGTCCGACAAATCCATTAACGCCAACCAGATCGCCGTGATCGGTCATTCACGCGGCGGCAAGACCGCTTTGTGGGCCGCCGCTCAAGACACGCGGTTTGCCGTCGCGATTTCCAACGAAAGCGGGTGCGGAGGTGCAGCACTGTCGCGCCGAAAATATGGGGAAACGATCGGGCGAATTACAACCTCGTTTCCGTTCTGGTTTGCACCGCGGTGCTCAAACTACGCGAATCTCGAACAGGATTTGCCTTTCGACCAGCATCAGTTGATTGGACTGCTTGCGCCGCGTGGTGTATGCATCGGCAGTGCGAGCGAAGATCTCTGGGCCGATCCGCATGGAGAATACCTGTCGATGGTTCATGCAGCGCCGGTTTACAAACTTTTGGGGAAGCCCTCGATTTCGCGTCAGGAAATGCCACCCCCGGGAGAACAGGTCATGGTGGGGCCAACGTCGTATCACGTTCGTCCAGGCAGCCACGATTTGACCGAAGGAGACTGGCTGCGCTACCTGATTTTTCTGCGACAACAATTCCAATCAAACTAGCGAATCGAAAACCGGGAGCTACTCGCTGCTCATGCGGGCTTTGGTTTTCATCCGCGTGATTCGCTGCCTGGCTTCGATCTTGATATCGTTCGGAGCCTTGGGCATGTCGAGAACGGTTTTGAGATCGGCGGTTGCTTGTTTCACGTCGTCCGTCGCCAGATACATCAATGCCCTGTTGTAAAGTGCCATAGCGCGAACGTCAGGCAAATCATCGGAGACTTTGATCGCTTCGGTGTAATCCTTGATCGCGCTGGCGTGTTCTTTTTTCCTGGCCAGTTCCATTCCGCTGCGATAGAGCTTCACAGCCTTGCCGCGATCGGTAAAACGTCCGCTCCACCATGTGAACAAGTTCATTTCATAACTCCTGATAATTCTGAACGCGGCGAACGGGTCGATACGCGCAGCTCCACTAGGATTCCAGGTCGTTGGCCGGATTATCCATCGCGAAGCCCAGGCGCAAGTTTGCAGGAACAGAATTTGCCGTCTGGATCGGATCATTCATGTATAACTGACCGGCCCGGAAGGCCATAGCCATTGCTGTTGGAATTTTCGCTTCCGCCAGCACCAGACCGGCCCGGTTTCCGGCCACGAGGGCCCTCATTTCCTGTTCGTTTGCGACGGCATCCGTTCGGCGGACTTCGGCCAGTGCCCGGGCCATTCGCGTGTCGGCTTCAGCCTGATCCGATTGAAGCCGTGCCCCGATATTTTCACCGACGTCAATTTCCGCGATGTCAATCGAAACGATTTCAAAAGCGGTGTTCGCATCCAGTCCCCGACCGAGCACGCCCTTGGAAATCCGCGCCGGCATCTCCATCACTTCCATGTGGGTTGGCGACGATCCAATTGCCGAGATGATTCCCTGGCCTACACGGGCAACGATCGTTTCCTCAGTCGCTCCGCCAATCAGCTGGTCCAGGTTTGTGCGAACGGTGACCCGCGCCCGAACCCGCAACTCGACGCCGTTCTGTGCAATTGCACTCAGCGTCGTTTTGGCGCCCCGACCCTGTTCCGGACAATCGATGACTTTTGGAAAGACGCTGGTTCGGACCGCATCCAAAACATCGCGGCCGGCAAGGTCCATGGCTGTCGCACGATCGAAATCCAGGTCGATGCCTGCCCGATGTGCCGCGATAATCGCCGTGATGACTTTCATCACATCGCCACCAGCCAGGTAGTGTGCTTCCAGGCTGGCGGTACTCATCCCGCTCTTGCGACTGATGTTCAGCCCCGCCTGGCGACCCATGATTTTGGCTGTAACGATCAAGCCCGGTTTGACGTTCCGAAAGCCCATGCCGATCAGGCTCATCAGTCCGACATCCGCGTCGGACATGTATGCCTGGAACCAGAGTGCGCCGTACTTTAATAGAACTGCAATCAGCAGCAGTGCGATTGCCGAGCCGAGTACGATTCCGCCAATGACCAACCCGCGCTGGATTTCTGGAGGGGCAAGTTGGCCAATGATCTGGAAAATTAGGATTTGATCCTCACGCTTCCCCGCCAATATCGAGTGCAAATGCATTCTGCAAAATTTGAACTTCACGCTCGCGAATCGTCGCGAGTGACTCCATCCATTTCCGCAGCTTGAAACTTACTTCCCTGCCAATCGCAGAAAACGGCAGCTCTTGTCCAACCCGCCGCCGCAATTCTCCCAGCCTGGAAATACAGGCCTTGTTCTCACACAGCAAAACTTCGATCTGCCGATGCCAGTTGGGAAATTCTTCGAGAACTTCCGACATGTATCCTTCTTCGGAAACCAGTTCCAGTTGAAGAGGAAGATTCAGCAGCAACCGGTCCACGGTTACGAGCAAAGCCTTGCGGGTATGTGCCGTCTCCCGCTCATCCAGCAATTGCCGCAAGTCGCCCAGCAGCAGGTACTCCAGATCATAGCACCTTTTGATCGCCTCAAGTGTTCCGGCTTGGTTCCGTGAACTGTTCATGACGCGCCCTCCCAGTCAGCATTCGGTATTCAGGTCCGTAACGATTCATGGTTCGCGACAAAACCGGAGCGGGCAATCAGGCTGGCAAAGGGAAAGCCGCCTGTGATTCAAGCTCCGCTTGTCGTCGCGCATTCTACCTGCCCCCGCCACGAATTGCATTTTTGACAGCATTGAAAACAGGCTTTTTTCACGGAATTACGCGATGATTTTTTCCCGAAGCGGTATTTTTTTGTTGGTAATGGTCTCAGGGTTGCAAGGCAGTTGTTTTGATTCGAAGCCTCAAAGGAGACCAAAACCTGGTGAGATACCCGCTTTCGGCGTCGGCAAGTTCATGGAATTTGACACCTGCCCACGTCAATGAATTTAACTTTTTGATCCGGCTAATCCGCGTTGTTCACCAACCGTGTAGTCAATCAGGTGATGCCGCGCCGTCGTTTTGACATCGCGAAAGTTCATGGAAAAGATCAATAACATGAAAAATGCAGTGAAGAAGGGCCTGTTGGGACAATCATGATCTTTGGCCCGCATGTTGCACTCATCAGTATCGACGGGATCTCCGGTCGAAGTGACATTGAGCCCGTTCATCCTGTGCGCAAGCGATGATCCAGTCGCTAGCCACATCACCCCCCTGATAAGACAGGAAGAATCCCATGGTACGTTTTTCAATTCGGACAGCTGCAGTCCTGTTTGCAGCATTTGCGATGTTGGCCTTCACCGCCCAGGACGCCCAGGCTCAGGGTTGCGGTTATGGCGGCGGTTATTACGGAGGCGGCGGCTATTACGGCGGCGGCTACGGCGGTGGCGGATATGGTGGCGGCTACGGAAACGGCATCAGCCTGAATGTTGGTGGCGGTCGGGGAGGAATCTCGGTCGGCTATAACAACTTTGGCTACAACCCGTACAACGTCGGCGTTTATCGCCCGAACTACAACTACCGCCAACCGGTGTATCACGACACCAGTTACTTGCATCCGCATCCAACCGTGGTCGTCCCTCACGGCAACCATCTGGACGTCTATCCCGGCTACAACCACCTGCACCAGTCAGGCCATTGGGACTGGTAGTCTTGATTGAAAAATCGGCAATCACAATTCGGGCCGAAGCATTTCGCTTCGGCCTGTTTTGTTTCACTTTGTGCATACCTCGCAGGGCCTGCACCTTCTATCGAATTCTGGCAAACGACAGAACAGGATTCTGCCCAGCACTGCTCAGGGGGTAGTACCCGGCATCAAAAATTTGGCAGAACTAACGGGCACGAAGCGGTGACCTCCATCAGCACAAATAGCAAACCGATCGACGGTTCTGTGCCTTTCCGGTAGGCCCGCTTCATTGGGACTTGGGAACAGTAACCGAACGCTCTCCCACGTTACGGCAGGTTTGAAATGAATGCAGATTCCCTGAACGACGAGTTTCCATCAGACTACCAGTTGGTAACCAGCCTGCATCGCGCAGGATTGCCGGAGTTCGGATACGAAGTGTTGAGCAGCATATCGCTTCGGTTTTCCTCCGCATCAGTTCTGGCCGAGTCCATGATCGCAGAGCATTGTCCGAGCTTGCGATCCGCGAAGCCCAACACAACCGCGACAGGATCTCATCACGCCTGATCGATTTGGTGAACCGGGCCACGGAGGCTGCCCGCGCCGACGAGATCAGCGATCAATACGATGGCGTTCTGATCGCCCTGTTTCTGCTGACTGAATTCGAATCCAGGGAGGCACTTTCGGCATTGCTGGACCTGCTCTCCTTGCCTGACGAACAACTGGATGTATTGTTGGGAGACGCGATTACGGAATCCCTCAGCTTGTTTTTGTCCGTTTTGGCTGACCCGCTGTTGGACCACTCGTTTACGAACTTGACAATTTCGCTATGGAAGTATCCCTGCCGATTATCGCACAGGCCTATTCCATTGAAATTGTTGATCCGTTCATGATTTCCCTCGACGACGTCAAAGAGTCATTGATCGACCCAAACGCGCATTTCCAGGATGAACTTGACAACTTCCGAAGCAACAAAATTGTTGATACGGTCCAATCGCTCGGTCGATGGGCCAGTTACAGGCCCGAGGAGCCAAGTGCACCAGTCATTCCCGTCCAGCCTCCAGCCCCGCGCAACGTCATCAATCACCCGCTGGAGACACCCGATTCATTCGCCATATCCGGAACCATCCGCAACACAACCAACACGATCAGCCGTAACGATCCCTGCCCCTGCAACAGCGGCAAAAAATACAAAAAATGCTGCATGCGAGCGGAACAATAGTTTTTGAAGTTCGCAAACGGTTAAGTGTCGGATGTTTCGAGATGGAACCAGGCAAGTCGCATCAAGTTCAGCTTCGAAAACGGGCCAACCGTTCCACGTTGAATAGTTTACAATTCTGGGCATTATTACCGTTTGAGTTTGTTTTGGAATGATTCGATATGACGCGTGCTTTGCTGGTGATTGATGTTCAGCGGGAATACTTTGATGGGGCCTTGCCGATTTCGCATCCGGCGGGGCATTTGGAGCGGATTCTGGAAGTGATGGATCTTGCCAACGCGGCGGGAGTTCCGACGGCCGTGATCCGGCATCATCAGGCTGACCCGGAGTCGCCCATCTTCCGCAAGAATTCCGAAATGTGGCAATTGCATCCCGAAGTCGAACAGCGACCACGGCAAATCTTGATCGACAAACAATTGCCAGGTTCGTTTACGGGAACTGGTTTGCAAGACTGGTTGAAATCGATCGGCGCCGACACGATCAGCATTGCGGGATACATGACTCACATGTGTTGCGATACAACCGCCCGCCAGGCCTTTCACAACGGTTACAAAGTCGAATTCCTCCGCGACGCGACGGGAACGTTGACGGTTGAAAACGAAGCCGGCCGGGCAACTGCCGAAGAACTACAGCAATCGACCCTGGTCGCCCAGCAAATGTTCATCAGCGAAGTGATCGCAACCGACGCCTGGAAAGAGCGGGTGGACAGCAACTAGGTCCGGCTGTCCCCAGCCGGACAAGATAGAAAAACACTTGTCCCCAAAAAGCTCGCGTAACCTCCCACATTCCGGACCGTGAACATCTGGGGACAAATGTTCTACAATCGCAAGTTCTCTGCATTTTGCAACTTCTTCTAACGCCGCCATGATTCCACGTACACACGTCTTCGCCATTGCGATCGTAAACTGCCAGGACGCAGTGTTCGCGCCTGTGACGTATGCCGCAAGTGACGCGGCAGCTTTCGTCCAGGCCTGGCAGGAACTGGGAGTCGATTCCGACAATTCGGTTTTGCTGGCAGGCGTTCAGGCCACACTAACTGCGATCCGGTCGCGACTAAGAAAATTCGCGGGTAAAGTGGCGGCTGGCGACCGGGTTGTGTTGTATTTCGCAGGGCAGGGGATTTTGATCGATGGTGCAAATCGGCTGATTGTTCACGATACGATCGCTGACGACATCCAGGAAACGAGTCTTGGTTTGAGCGATCTGCTGGGTCAGATTCAATCGTCCAGGTGTGACGAGGTACTGCTTTTCATTGATGCCAGTCAGGGAAAGGTTGCAACAGGCGACGATTCGGACGCCGACTTCGAACCATTCAATGCGTTCGAATTGCTGGAATTTTGCAAAGCGAAATCAACTCACTGGGCATTTGTTTCCTGCAGCCCCAGCGAACAGTCTCACCCAGACCACACTGCAAAATCCGGAATCTGGAACGACTGCCTGGTGTCGGCACTGAAGGGTCTGGGAAAGAACGCAGTAACCAAAAACGGCATGGTGACCGTTTCGTCATTGCACGAGTTCCTGGCCGGTGAAGTTCCCCGACGAGTCCGCGTGGCAGTGGCGGGAGCAGTGACACAATCACCACAAATCCATGGCGATTTGAAAAGCAAAAGGGTGATCGCAGAACTGAATGACCTGTTTCACCAGCGGCAGTTGTCAGTAAACCAGACCGTCAATTTTATTACGGAGTCCAGCCTGTCGGGAGAAAAACGCGGCCCGGTCCGCGGGTTGAGCGGATATCGCAAACCGGGCCAGCCTCTTTCCTCACACAACCAGTGGGAACGGTTGTTTGTCGAGAGCGCCGGTGAAGCCGAAGTAGCAAAACAGGCGGACGCGATCTACACGCAGATTCGGGAATCGTTCCGCTACAAACGGAAAGACACCAGCTTTTCCAAAGACGGCCCGGTCGCTTCGATTCGCACTCCGGATTTTGACGTGAACATCGCCCTGATGCAGCATCCGGACCAGGCCGACCAGTATCTGCTGCGGACTGAAGTCGTATCGATTCGCAGTCCGGAAGTCGTTGACGCCCCAGACTTTCTGGGCATTTTTACGCTGTATTGCGACCAAGTCGTGTTCGCAATGTCAGGCGGCCTGGATATCGGAGCAAAAATTGACGAGATCGAAGAAGTCGAATCGCTGGTGAATTCAATCGAGTACGATTCCGATTGCACGGAGTTTACACTTCGATTGCCCGGAACAGGAATCGTTATCCGCGCCACCGGTGACCGAATCGTTTTCACACTTGATCGCAACGGCGATTTGAAAACGCTTCTGGGAAAAACCCGCACCGCTCTGTCTCATCTGGCCACAGCCAACATCACACTCGGCCTACCGGGTGGTGAAGGTTGATCGAATCCGTCCATGGCACCTTGATCCGTCAGGGAAACTGTGTGTCGTGGAACGGAACAGGTTCGATTTCGGTAAATGCAGGTTGATTCTCGAATTCGACGATCAATGTCAAATCAATAACCGGCAGATCAGGATCGTTCGTTGAAAACCGGTATCGATACGGCCTGTTTGTCTTCATGTTGCCGGTATTGACTGAGAGGTGAAGCATTTCCGAATGGCCCGGCGTAATAACGACCCGGTTCATTTCTTCTTTGCAACAGTTTCGATCCTCCGCAATAATCACCAGCCTTTGACCACCCACGTTATGCACCGGAAAGTCGGCATGGACCATTTCACCCTGTCGTACATTCGGGATGCGGATTTCCGTCAGGGAAAGTGTGATTTTGGCAGATTTCAGACTGGACTCTGCCGCGATTGGCTGCCGAGTTTGCAATGCAGTGAATCCGACCAACAGCAATACAGAAGTGACAACCAGAAGGAGACATCGCATCAATTCACCAGGGTAATACGTTTGGGAAATTCGTCCAGTTCCATGTCGAGCGATTCGTCGTAGTGACCGCCGGCGCTGCCACCCTTGGTCAGGGTTTTGCCGACGATAACGCCAAAATAGCCGGATGATCCATTGACGGTAACTTGCGTATTGGGCGCATAAATGATGCCATGAAAATTGTTGGTACTGGTGACACTTGCCTTGCCGCCGGTCATGTAAATTTTCAGGTCCGACGGGATGGCCGACAGGTTGTTGACCTGTGTTCCACCAGCACGCTTGAGGTCACCCGTCAGATAAATCCTGACCGTGCCGTTCACATTCAGAATGGATTGGCCATTGACGTCAAAGTCCTTGAAATAATACGTGCCCGAAGGGAGTGTGATTTCGTCGGTGCTATTCAACAGGAAATTGTTTTGGTTATCGACAAGACTGACCCACTTGTTTCCCCTTCGAACTTTGGGCACTTTGTGGTTGTCATTGGTCGTTGCGGCCTGGCTGGCATCCACCGGAGCAAGATTCAGGGGTTTGCGCCGATTGCCAATCTTGCCGGTAACAGTTGAATTGTTTGCTACCGTAATTGTTTTTCCCTTTCCCGCCATGGCGTTTCCCTGGATCAGGGAATCACCGCCAACTTTAATCGGCCCATCGCTGCAAATGCCGCTGCGATATCCGGCATTCGCAGGGTCGTAGAAACCGAAATCGGAGTTGTAACTGTCCATTATGGGGGAGCCGATTACATCGATCCAGTCGATGCCAATAAACGGTCCGCAGCTTCCCCGATCGTACATCGCGATCGCACTGCTGGTGACATCACTTTTTCGGACGTCGATCAGATTGGCGAAAAAAAGCTTCAGTGGATTTCCCGTGGCAGTCGTTCGGCGAACCGTTACGCGTACGGCATTGACCGATTTTCCTGTTGGTGGCGCGGTCTGGAAAGTGGCAGTGTATCGGTTCCAGTAGCCGACTTCGAAATCGGCATCCCTCAGTTCCGGGCTGCAAGATCCCCGGTTTTCCTGGGCCGCAGTTTGGGCTGCGCACAGTGCCATGTCGAGATTTGGCAGTTTGGCCACGGCTGCCAGCGCACAACAGTCAGCCGTTCTTTGCAATTCCGTCCGGGCGTGACAGATGTATCCCATGTCGATTGCAAACGCGACCATGGCAAAAATGCCTATCAGTAACATGGCAACAAACGGGGCTACTACACCTTTTCGGCTGCCGGCCGCCTAGAGTAAATGGTTTCTGTTCATCATTCAAATCTCTCTGCTTTCATGACGGATTTTGCGGACATGATTATGTTAAGATTCATGATGGGGACCCATGAAACCTTGTCCAGGGGGACTTTTATCCCAACAGAAACGGAATCGCCGGGACCCAGAGTGGCCAAATTCTCCGGCGTGATTTGAATTTCGGCATGGGAAATGGAGCAGTAGTTCAGGTATTCCTGGATCAGCTGTACCACTTCGCCAGAGGTCGATGATTCGATGACGGCATGCCGGGCTCCTTCCCGCGAGGCATTGGTCAGAAGTTGCTGCACCATAATGGCACGTCCGACTTCGACGATGCCGAAAATAACAAGAAACAGTACGGGCGCGACCAGCGCGAATTCGACGGCTGCGGCACCACGACGGCGCTTGCGACCAAACGGCGGTCTCCTTGTTCGTCTGAACATGAGCGGCGAGCTCCTCAGTCAAGTTTCTTTGGCGACCTGGCGATCTCCGAAATGGAGACCCATGGCTTTGCGTCGCGGCCTCACGGCCGGTTTGCCTTTGTCTGAAACTCTGCGAGATCAAGCCGGAAAAGCCGCTTGTTTTAGGGACCGGTTTTTGGTCGATCCAGTCGGAACAATCATGGAGTTGTACACAACCAACCAGATTTGTTCAGCGAGACTTTTCCTGGTGCATCCCTGTCGGAGCTCCACGGGCCATGTTCCAGGCCCAATTGAAACATGGTGTGAAAAGGTCCTGGGGTGATGGGTATTTCCAGGAATATTCCTGATGTATCCGAAACCCAAACCGGACAATCGTACGTTTGCAGTCTATTTGGGGGAGATGAACCATATTCTGTTGTAAAACAGGGCATGGCCAAAACCAATAATGACGAACGACAGACAAATTTGTTTTCAGGAAAACCACTTCAACGAGTGTACAGTCTGGGGGAAAAAATGCCGGATTCGACGGAATCCTCCAAATTTGTTCGTCACCAGGCAAATTCAGAACTAGGTTTCACAAGGGATAATGAATCCGGGAAGTTCGGAGCAAGCGAGCAATGACGAAAGAAACGAAAAAAGAACGACGCAAAAAGTATCTGATCGATTCCCGGCTACAGGGAATGCTGTGGCGAAGAATAGTCGCAATCTGGATTGTCGGTGGAATGCTGGTCTTTGCGTTTCCCGTCGCGGTCACCTTCCTGTTTGGCATGGTGGGCAACATCCCGCCTGACGAACTCCTGAGAACCACGATCAAGACGCTTTGGTTCCCGGCCTTTTCAGCGATTCTGTTCGTGCCATGGGGAATTTGGTATTCGATTCGTATCAGCCACAGAATTGCAGGACCGATGTTCCGGTTCAAACGGGAAGTAAAGAATATTTTGAATGGCCAGCCGACCCTTCCGCTAAAACTGCGGAAAGACGATTTTTTCAAAGAATTCGCATCGGACCTCGATCAACTCATTGAAAGTCACCGCGAACTGGAAGAAAAACTGGCCAGGGCACTGCAGCAAAATCAGATGTCTCAAACTTTCCGGTCGATGGTCAGTTCGGGAATGTAGTCTGCCCGTGGCTTTGTCAGGGTGAACGTCCAGAGCTATTTCCTTTGCCATTTGTCTTCCGTTTCGAGAACCGATCGCACCGAATCACTTTCCAGCCATGCTTTCGCGGTGGCGTCTTCGCGCAAATAGCTGTCCCAGAAAGCAGTGCTGATTGCCATGATGGCCCGGTGATGGTTCGGGTTGCGTTGCTTTGAATCGCCAGGCAGCGCACGCTCGGTAAAAACCGAATGCTCGGCACCATCCAGAACCAGTTCGTATTTGCCGGTATCGGGAAGCGCGGGAAACACACCCAGGCGCGACTCCATGTCGGCGTCACCGATCGGTGCCACGTCATGCGTTCCAGTCATGCACAACCAGGGAATTTTCACTTCTCCAAAAGCCTTCTTCGCGTCCCCCAGCTTTGGCGTGCTGGGGCTCATCGGAATCGCTGCGCAAATTCTTTCGTCCGCATAGCGGGGTTTGCCCAACACAGACTGGCCGCTGACATATTGGGTCGTCAGCGCTCCAAATGAATGACCCGACATGCCGACATGTTTCAGATCCATTCGACCGTGTAACGGATGGGATTCGTCGGCATTCCATTTCTCCAGCTGGTCAATCACCGCTGGTATGTCGCCGGTTCGCAGAATCAGGTTCTGGGCACTGGCGGCCTTTCGCATCTCGCCCATTCGTTTGAGCGCCGGGACGTCTTTCCAAATCGAATCGTCGCTGCCCGGGTGCTGCGTGAACACGGCGACGTAACCTCGCGCCGCCCAGTGCTTGCCGAGAAACGGAGAGGTTTCTTTTGTTCCTCCCAATCCGTGGCTGTGAATAATTACGGCCGTGGGCTCAGTGGATTTCGGAAGATAAATCAGGACAGGGATATCGCGTGAGCGGTCCTGGACTTTTATGGTCAGTTCCAGTGTTTCGACTTTCTCGTCCACAATCTTCAGGGGATCGTAATTCGCCGACTCAACCGGCGGAGTCGCGGGCTGTTTTTCCTGGAAAGAAATAAAGCA
>JAYVKA010000277.1:0-11604 GCA_043768885.1 Planctomycetota bacterium | reverse complement strand
GCGAACCGTCCAAATCCGCTCGGCTCAGGGGGACACCGATTCGACCGGAAATGCATTGGTTGACCTTTGTCAGATGATCTTGGGCCTAAATGAGTTTATCTATGTCGATTGAACAGGTAAGAATGTCAGCCGCTCAAATCAATCCCATGCATGTTTCCACCCGGAGGGACTGGTTACGCCGCGCCGGATGCGGATTTGGCTTGTTGGGGTTGGCTTCGCTGCTCGACGAGTGTGGATGGACTACTCCGGCAATCGCTGACGAACTGGGTACCCGTGCGCTCGATCCTCTGGCTCCCGTAGCGCCGCACTTCGAAGCGAAAGCGAAACGGATCATTTGGATTTTCGTCAACGGTGGGCCCAGTCAGGTTGATACCTGGGACTACAAGCCAGAACTCGAGAAAGCGCACGGCAAATCGATCCGTGAATTTGATGCCGGTTTTTCGAATACGACCGGGTTTTTCAAGGAGGCCGTCGGCAACCTGATGAAGTCGCCATTTGAGTTTCAGCCACGTGGTGAGTGTGGAAAAATGGTCTCTTCGATTTTTCCACAACTGGGTGATCATGTCGACAAGATGGCGTTTATTCACTCGGGCTTTACCGAGTCCAACAACCATTCCCCCGCGCTGTTCGCGATGAACACCGGGATCGCCCGCATGGGTCATCCCTGTGTTGGATCATGGGTGACTTACGGTCTGGGAAGTGAAAGTCGGGACTTGCCTGCTTTTGTGGTCATGAGCGATCCCAAGGGGCGCGGTTTACCCAAAGGGCATGCTGCCAACTGGAGTGCCGGGTATTTGCCTGGCGTTTACCAGGGAACCCATTTACGCCCAACTGGTGACGCAATTGACAACCTGAGATTGCCTGACGGTGTTTCGTCGGCGACCCAGCGCAGCCAGTTGGATTATCTTTTGCAACTCAATCAATTGCATCTGGAAGGTCAACAATCCAGCTCTGAACTCGCTGCCCGAATCGAAAGTTTTGAGCTTGCATTTCGCATGCAGAGTACCGCTCCCGAAACCATCGATTTGGCCCATGAACCTGAACACATTCATCGGCTGTATGGTGTCGGGAATCCCGAATGCGATCCGTTCGCCCGACAATGTTTGATGGCCAGGCGTTTGGTTGAGCGAGGCGTCCGGTTTGTCCAAATCTATTCGGGCGGAATGGAGAATCAACGATCCTGGGATGGTCACAGCGACATTCAGGGAAACCATCAACAATTCGCCGCAGAAACTGATCGCCCGGTTGCGGGATTATTAAGCGATCTTGAGCAACGGGGAATGTTGAAGGATACCCTTGTCATTTGGTGCGGCGAGTTTGGCAGACTGCCGATTGCGCAATTGGGAGACAAACCTGGGCGGGATCACAACCCACACTGTTTCACTGCCTGGATGGCCGGTGGAGGCGTCAAGGCAGGCGCGAGCCACGGCGAATCCGACGAGATTGGTTACAAGGCGATGGTGGATCGTGTTCATCTGAACGACCTGCACGCGACGATTCTGCATCTGATGGGGCTGGATCATCAAAAGTTGACCTACCTGTACAACGGTCGCAATTTTCGCTTGACCGATGTCGCAGGCAACGTCATTCGTCCGATCATCGGATAGTTGCAGGACGATTCAACGCGTTTACGTCAGAATGCCATGGACCAACTCTCCGTGCACGTCGGTAAGCCGGAAGTCGCGGCCCTGATATCGATAAGTCAGTCGCGTATGGTCGATTCCCATCAGGTGCAGGATCGTCGCGTTCAAATCGTGAACATGCACCGGATCACGGACAATGTTATACCCGTACTCGTCGGTCTCGCCGTAAGTCAGTCCCCTCTGAATCCCGGCCCCTGCCAACAGAGTCGTGAAACAACGGGGGTGATGGTCGCGGCCGAAATTGTCGGCTGTTAGTGCTCCCTGAGAGTAAATAGTCCGGCCAAACTCGCCTCCCCAAACGATCAATGTGTCGTCCAACAAACCGCGTTGCCCCAGATCATTGATCAGTGCCGCAGTCGCCTGGTCAGTATCCTGACATTGACCGCGCACGCCATTCGGCAAATTCGAATGCAAGTCCCAACCCATGTGGAACAACTGCACGAATCGAACATCACGCTCTGCCAACCGCCGGGCCAAAAGACAATTGGCGGCGTACGTTCCAGGTTTGTGAACATCTGGCCCGTACATCTCCAAAACGTGGGCTGGTTCGTCAGAAGTATCCAGCAGTCCGGGAACGCTCATCTGCATCCGGAACGCCATTTCATATTGGCTGATCCGCGATTGAATCTCCGGATCACCCAGCTGGTTGAAGTGTTCGCCATTCAGGGCTGCCAGTCGATCAAGTGTGCTTCGTCGATGTTCCCGCGTGACGCCCGAAGGATTCGACAGATACAAAACCGCGTCACCCCGATTGCGAAACTTGACCCCCTGGTGCTGGGTTGGCAAAAAACCTGCTCCCCACAGCCGGTCGTACAGCGGCTGGTCATCGGTCCGACCAGTTCCAAAAGAAGTCAGTACGACATAGGCCGGCAAATCCTGATTCTCGCTCCCCAAACCATAACTCAACCACGAACCAATGCTGGGTCGGCCGGACAGTTGCGAACCCGTCTGAATAAATGTGATTGCCGGATCATGATTAATCGCTTCGGTATGCATCGAACGAATCTGGCACCAATCGTCCGCCAGTTTCGACATGTGTGGCAAGACGTCGCTGAACCACATTCCCGAATTACCGTGTTGGTCGAACTTGAACAGGGTCGGAGCCACGGGGAATTTCGACTGTTCCGAAGTCATCGTCGTCAATCGCTGGCCCAGCCGAATCGAATCGGGCAATTCTTCGCCATGCCGTGCGGCCATCGCAGGTTTCCAGTCGAACAAATCATGTTGCGACGGAGCACCAGATTGAAACAGGTAGATAATTCGTTTGGCCTTTGGCGTGTGATGGGGCAATGAGTCGAGCAGGGCACCACGTGACGACTGGTCCGCCTGAACGGTTCCGCCACTCAATGATGCCAGCGCCGCCAAACCCATCGCACCACCCGCCCCCCGCAGAAATTGCTGGCGATTGATGGCATCGACAACTGACTCTTCAGGATTTGGAGAGGGTTTCATGGAATTGATTCGTCGTTTCGTTTCAGGGTTCCTGAATTGAGCAAAACTATTCACGGGTGATGCATTCATCGAGGTTCAACAAAACGTTGCCCGCCATGGTGTATGCCGCAAGCTCGGTTATGTCATCCGTGCTGATTGGCGAATCGCCCATGTTCACCAACCGCTCTGCCGCTGCCGGATCGTTCTGAAAAATTCCGAAATCTTCATGCCATCCGGACAATAACAAATCCAGTTCAACATCTGTCGGCGTTCGGGCAGTCAACAACCGAAAACCAAACTTGAGCCGATCCTTCACCGTCTTGCCACCTTCACGAATCATCCGTTCGCCGAGTTTGCGTGAAGCCTCGACGAATGTCACCTCGTTCAACAACGCCAACGCCTGGAGCGGCGTATTGGTGCGAGATCGTTTGACAGTGCATATCTCGCGGTTGGGACCGTCGAACAGCATGAGCGATGGCGGCGCCGCCGTTCGCTTCCAAAACGTGTATATGGTGCGGCGATAAAGGCCATCGTCCATGTCGTGCTTGTAGTTTCGAAGATCTCCGTAAACGCTGGTCTCGTCCCAGACACCGTCGGGCATGTAAGGCCGAACACTGGGCCCGCCAATCTGTTCGATTAACAAACCGCTGACCGCTAACGCCTGGTCCCGCACAGCTTCTGCGGTCAAGCGAAATCGCGGTCCACGACCCAGCCAGCGGTTCTCGGGATCACGTTCGAGCAGATCAGGTGAAACTCGAAACGTTGACGATTGCCGATAGGCGGCACTCATGACAATTAACTTCTGCAATGCCTTCATATCCCAGGCGTGCGGCGGTTGGCCGGCAACGGTTGGCAAGGATGTCGGCCGCATGAATTCGACCGCCAACCAGTCGAGCAATTCGGGATGACTGGGCCAGTCCGCTTGCGACCCCAAATTTTCAGTCGTTTTGACAATCCCCAGACCCATAAACTTTTCCCAAATCCGGTTGACCCAGACGCGGGCAGTCAATGGATTCTCCGGTTCGACAATCCATTGGGCCAAACCCAGGCGGTTGTTCGGTGCGCCGGCGGGGAAGGGCGGAAACACTTTCGGGATTCCGGCAGTTACCGTTTCGCCCCGTCGATCGTATTCGCCACGAGTCAACACAAACGCTTCGCGCGGCTTGTCGATTTCCCGCATCACCATGACCGTCGGCAAGGACGACTGAAAATCCGCCAGCTGTTTTTTTTCCCGGGCAATTCTTGCTTCGTTCTGTCGCAACGGGCTGTCAGTGTTTTTTCGAAAGTACTCATGCAATTGCGTCGTCTCTTCGGTCGTCCGCTGGTCGGAGGCGGTCTTCAGAGTCCTGAGGACGTTTTCAGGAACGGAAACTCCGCCAATGGCCAGTCCTTCGCGGGGCCGTCCAGTCGATGAAATCCGAAATCGCCCGATGTTATGACGGTCGAGCGTCTCCTGAACCAGCCGAACCGTAATCGTCGCCCCATCGGGAACATTCACAACAGTTTCATTCAGAAACATCGCCCGGCAAATTTCGGGTCGCGTCGGTCCATCCACCGCCCAACCCTTTGCCGGGTTTCCGTCGATCGCAAACTGGACGTCCCAACCCGATTGCGAGAAGTCGGCTTCCGCTTTGCTAAAGTTCGCGAGGATCGGCGACTCCAGACCGGGGGCGTGGATCTCGGCCTCGACCCGGGTCAACACGAAATTTCCGTTGGCATACCGGCCCAGACTTTGATTCGGGAGACTCGGGTCCGGAAAACATTCGAGCAACAAACCGGTCCACGTTCCGGCGGGCAGTGCCGACTCGATGAGATAGACATCACTCTTCGGGTTTGCCCCGCTGGCGAGATACGATCCGTCTTCCTGTCTCGCCAACTCAGCCCCACGCTTCGAAACCACCGACGCGGGTTCCAGCATCTTCCAGGATGACTCGGAAGTGCCCAGTTGTTGAAGAAAACCCGGCTCCCATGCAGCGACCAATTGCGGAAGTTTTTGCAATGCCGACTGGAAATCCTCTTCAGCCATCCGAACCGCATTTTCGAATTCCTGCAACCGGGCCAGTTGTTCGACTGTGGGAACCGGCAGCGTTGGTTCGGTGTTGCGGGATTCGCCCTGCAAAGTTCCGCTCTCGGCAATGTTGTTGAAATACGCGAACATCGAATAGAACTCGCGCTGCGAAATCGGATCGTACTTGTGATCGTGGCAGCGACAACAGTTGAACGTCAATCCAAGCCATGTCAGCCCCGTCGTCTCAACTCGATCAATAACGGTTTCGACCCGCCATTCTTCCGCGATAATTCCGCCTTCACCATTCAGTCGATGGTTCCGATTGAAGCCTGTCGCGATTTTTTGGGACAAGGTCGCGTCGGGCAAAAGGTCTCCGGCAAGTTGCTCGACCGTAAACTGGTCAAAAGGAAGATTCCGGTTGAAGGCGTCAATCACCCAGTCGCGCCAGGGCCACTGGTAACGACTGCTATCGACCTGGTATCCGTTGCTGTCGGCGTATCGTGCGAGGTCCAGCCACTGGGTCGCCATCTGCTCTCCATACCGCGGCGACTGAAGCAGACGATCGACGACTTTTTCAAAAGCATCCTTCGATTGATCATTCAAAAAAATATCCAATTCGTCGAGCGTTGGCGGGAGTCCGGTCAGATCAAAAGTCACCCGACGCAACAGGCTTTCCCGACTTGCTTCCGGAGCGTAATGGAATCCATTGGATTGAAGCTTGGCCAAAATGAAATGGTCAATTTCGTTGGTAACCCGGTCCCCTGTTTCGATTACCGGAAGTTCTGGTCGCGACGGAGCGATGAACGCCCAGTGCCCCTGAAATTCGGCTCCGTCACCAATCCACCGTTCCAGCAAATCGATCTGTGCGGGAGTCAGTGGTTTTCCAGAATCTTTGGGCGGCATTCTTTCGTCCGGGTCTGACGCTCGAATGCGATGGACCAGCTTGCTGGCGGCGACATCACCGGGGACAACCGCCCGTTCTCCGGAGCCGGCAGGTTTCGTGGCAAACTCGGCCAGGTCCAGTCGCAGATCGCTCTCCCGCTGTTTTTCATCCGCTCCATGACATTGAAAACAATGTTCCGCGAGAAGGGGGCGAATATCACGGTTGAAGATGATCCCTTCATCTGCCGCACCAAAATTGGCCACAAACAACGACAGGCACAGGGTCAGGAACAGCTTGGGCATCAGCATCCACCACTTGGAGACGACTCAAAACATTCGGCAGTTCAATTGTAACCGAAGATGAAAACGGTGTTGACCTGCCAGTCTCAGGTTTGAGGCAGTGGTTTTGCTTCGAATGCTGAAATGAAATCGCAGCTTACTGCTTGTCAAAATCAGGAACATCCAGTTGCCTTCCATCCTCAAGTGCCGATCGGTGGGCGATAATTCCGGGTGCCGTCATCGCGATCGACTCGTAAATATCAATCGCCGGTTCGCGTTGTTCCAATAATGCGTTGATGAATTCTGCGCACAGAAAAACGGAACTGCCTCCGTGACCGCTGTCATGCCGCATCGGTTCGGGCAGTCGGTCGGTCTCCCAATAATTGGGAACCTCCCAGCGTTCCCTGCCGCCGGCTGCTGTTCGTTTCGTCAGCGGCTGGCCGGCCGAGTTGTCCATCCACAAGGACATCTTTTCGCCCAGCCACTGGCCACGTTCCCCATCGGCAGCGATTTGCCAACAAACAGCAAAACGACAAACATTTCCAAGGTTGGTCAC
Source organism: Planctomycetota bacterium (assembly GCA_043768885.1). Taxonomy (GTDB): domain Bacteria; phylum Planctomycetota; class Planctomycetia; order Pirellulales; family Pirellulaceae; genus BJ22. The sequence continues at coordinate 4,805 of JAYVKA010000277.1, read as the reverse complement.
TCCCAACGCAATCTCGTTGTCGAAAGGATTTGCATAGCGGTTCTCTTCGGCCGTCGGAAAATCGTCTCCAACCCGTTGACCAATACACGAGACCTTGACGATCCGCTCACCGGTAACGCCAACCAGCAAACCCAGCGAATGGGTCGGATAGAACATTGGCGGAAAACCAAACCGCCACGATTCGAGTCCCTGCCATCGTGACAGGGAATTGTGTCGGGAGCCGATTCCCGAATGGTAATATTCCACCTCCGAAAAACACAACTTGCCGAACTCCTTCCGCTGAAACGCCTCTCGTGCGGCGATACACGGTTGGCGATAGTAGCTCGACTCATGCATCATGTAGGTCAGTCCGGTCCGCTGCTTTACCGCCAATAGCTCTTTCAGCTCAGCGATCGACAAACCAGCCGGACAAGCGCTGACGACATGTTTGCCCTGTTCCATGCACAGGATGGCATGTTTGACGTGGCTGGGCGCGTCGGTAAAAACGGCGACCGCATCAAACTGGTCCGCAGCCCGTTCGAGCATTTCTTCGAGTGAATCGAAGGCGATTTGGCACTGATAGTTTTTCATCAGCGTCTGCCTGCGATCCTCCACCAAATCGGTGACCGCGGTAATTTCGCATTGGGGATGTTCATGCCAATGATGCGCCGCACCAAACCCTCCACCGGCAATCGCCAGTCGAATCTTTTTTACAGGCGAGGCTGATAAATTCCGGAAATGGCCAATCATCCACAATGCCGGAACTGTGGCTCCGGTTGCCTGAATAAATTTTCGACGGCTCCAGTGGTTGCTCATCGTTCCCATTTTGTTTCCCGCGAGACAAGTCTCAAATCGACATCATTTTTTCGAATCGCTTCAGGTTTTCGGCGTGACCACAATTCGGTATCGAATTGGCTGAACAGCAGCTTTCGCGTTGGCGTGCCACACATCATCCAACTCGGTCATCTTTCGCCGGATCGTAGTCAGAGCTTCCTGGACTTCATCGTCCCTGGCGAAAGGCTCATCGAGTTCGCGGAAATTTGTAATGAGCCCTTTAATCATCGTGGTCTCGTAAGCCTGCTTTTGGGCGACTTCACCCAGAACCAGATTGAACGGTTCAACAAAAGGATTTCCGGGGAACTCAACCGCCAGATTGATTCCTTCAGTCAATTGTTCATTGCTGAATGTCTTCGTGTCACTTCCAAAGGTCACGTCAGCGGTTGCGGTCGTCAGGTGCTTCACCTTCAAGGTGAATTGATTCAATTCCTGGTTGAAAGGCACAAAAGGCAATATGCTGATGGTACCGTTGGGGTCCCGCTCATCTCCCGAGAACCAAAATGGGTAGCGAGTGCTTTCCATTTTGACGGATCCGCCCTTGCTCGCCAATACCTTGTGGCCATCGGTTGTTTCCGCATCGTCCGACGAGATGTCGATCGTAATGGTTCCAATCTCTCCGTCCAGTCCGAGTGCTTTCAGGAAGGCAAAGGCCATTACCAGGTGACCGTTGGGTCCTGGATGAACTCCATCTGCACCTGCCAATGGATATTCTTCTCCCAGCGCAGCCTTGGCGGCAACCATCGTGCTTTTCATCGATCCAAACACGTCGGCGTATGGAAACCGGTTTTCCCTGGCCAGCTGCTCTGCGATCATGCCAAGCTGTTGCAGGTTTTCGTTGTAGACCTGATCGAAGTCGGGATTGTTTCTGTTCCACGTAAAGCTGTCGACGACACCCGGCGACCCAATCACAACTGTCGCTCCCGCCTTCTTCATTCGGTCGATAATTTGCCGCATTCCGACTTCATGGTCCCGGCCGATTTGCTCATCGTATGCACGGTATGAACCATCATTCATTCCATAACCGGTCGTAATGACGTCGGGCTTCCAGGGGACAAGGTCATTCTCCATTCGAGCCGCAAAGCCAGGTGCCCGTTCGCCGCCCCACCCAAACTGAAAACAATGAATTTCCAACCCGGGATGACAGGCCAGGAGGTACGTTTCGATGTATTTGCTGTAGAGTTTCTGTTCGGTGATCGAGTCGCCGATAATTGCCAGGCGATCACCCTTGTTCAATACCGGGCTTTGCGCAACGGCGGTACCGGAAAACAGGAAAAAGAAGACAGCGAGAAATTGTCGCGTTTGCATCGAAGACCTTTTCTGTTCGCGGGTAAAAAACGGCTGGATTTTCAAGCGAATGACGCGATCACATCGCTCATACTTTAACGTCAAGGTCCCAACTTTGCGAATCTTGACAAAGCAGCAAATGCGGGCTTGCTTCGGAAACTCCAAGTGCCATGATGTGGACTTCTTTGAATCTTGTGGCAGGCAACGGACTGGAACGGGGAAGTCATTGTGGCATCGCAACACGAATTCAAAGGCAAAATCGTTGCCGTCGGCCTGATGGCCATATCGCTTTCGTTTTTGAATCTCGCACTATCACAGGAAAACTCCCCAGCCGGATTTCGGGATCGGACATCCGAGTCAGGGCTGGAGCTCTCGAATTCACCGGCTTGCTGGATCGATGTGGACAATGATGGCTGGACCGACCTTTGTACGGGGGGAATAGTGTGGCGGAATGATTCCGGCAAACGGTTTGTCAAACTTGCGGAAGGATTCAGTGAAGTTGTCGCAGCCGATTTTGACAATGACGGCGATCTTGATCTGGTTACCGCGGGCAGACTCTTTGAGAATCTTGTTGCGGATGGGCATTGGCTGGAACTGCTTATCGAAGGTGACGGCCAGGCAGTCAATAGGTCTGCAATTGGAACCCAAGCCCGGATTCCGTTGCAAGGCAAGATTCTCACTCGCCAAATTGCGGCAGGCATGGGCCAGGGAAACCAGGACGGGTTGGTTCCGCATTTTGGGTTGGGCGAACACGCGGAAGCCGTGCGACTCGATATTCTTTGTCCCAATGGAATCATCCAGACGGTCGAAAAACTCGAAGTCGATCGCCGCATTGCCTTGCGATTCCAAAAACTGCCGAATTGAAGCGAAAGTCCGTAACAATTATTGCACTTGGGCCGTTGGGCTGGATGCTTCAACGACCGCACACGTTTTCCATCAGCCCCCGGAAACATGCCTCAATGGATTTGCAAAACGGTTGGGCTGCTATACTGATGCGAACTGTTGAAACGGGATACACAATTTGGTGGCGGCATTATTTCACGTGCCCGTATTGATGCAGTTGCCCGAACAGAAGAGTGACAATTCAGGTTCCTGCACCTGTGCATGGCGATTCGAAGATGTCGAAGTCCAAAGGGCTGAAATGATGCGCTATGGCAACTTGATTCGGCGATTGACCATGGTTTCGCTGGCAGTATTGGCCGCCATGTTGACATGCAGTAGTTCGCCAATCAAGGCGCAGGGCCAGTTGGAGTTGGCAAATTCGTCGTCGGAGAAGGTGGACTTTTCGACTGAAATCCTGCCGATTTTTTCATCCAGATGTTTTAGCTGCCATGGCCCAGATGAGCAGGCAAGCGACTTTCGACTGGATGTCGGGGAAATCGCTTTGACCGGCGGAGATGGACACGCCCCAAACATCATTCCTGGCAACAGCGCCGAGAGCAATTTGATTCAATTTGTCAGTGGCAAAGTGCAAGGCATGGAAATGCCTCCTGAAGGAACGCGGCTGACCGCGCAGCAGATTGATCGACTGCGGAGGTGGATCGATCAAGGTGCATTGTGGAGTGACAACCAGGAGACGTCGAGAACCAATGGCATGGATTGGTGGTCACTGAAACCACTGGTCCGGAATTCAGTTCCCGATTTCCAGGCAGGATGCCGCAACGAGATCGATGCTTTTGTGCGCGACAAGCTGGTTTCGGTGGGACTTGAGCCATCTCCGGAAGCGGACCGCCAGACGTTGATTCGCCGGGTCTATTTCGATTTGATCGGCCTGCCTCCGACTCCTGAAGCGGTCGATGCGTTTGTCGCCAGTCAGGATCCGGGTGCTTATGAACGAATGGTTGACCAGCTGCTGGAGTCGCCCCGTTACGGCGAACGCTGGGCCAGACACTGGATGGACATTGCTCATTTTGCAGAAACACATGGTCACGACCAGGACAGGATTCGCGAAAATGCATGGCCGTATCGCGACTATCTGGTCGAATCTTTCAATTCGGACAAGCCTTACCATCGATTTGTCCAGGAGCAGGTAGCTGGCGACGTTCTGTTCCCGGACGATCCGCAGGCGACAGTGGCACTCGGTTTTTTGGCGGCCGGACCGTGGGACGAAAGTTCGTTAAGGGACATTCGTGAAGATGCGATTGATCGACAGATCGCCCGCTATTTGGATCGGGACGACATCATTGCCAATGTGATGAACAACTTCGTCAGCGCTACAGTTCAATGTGCCCGTTGCCACGACCATAAATTCGACCCCATTTCACAGGCGGATTACTATTCACTTCAAGCTGTTTTCTCGGGAGTTGAACGCGCGAACCGTGTCTTTGATGCCGATTCCGCCGTCCATCAGCGGCGTCAGACACTGCAGGCCGAATCGGAATCGCTTAAGAAGAGTGCAAAAACTGATGGCAGGCAATTACTCTCCAGTAAGACTCAAGATTCGATCGCTGCATGGCAGAGGGAATTGGAGCAGTCCCAGGCGGCGTGGGAAATTTTGATTCCCGAAAATTCCATCTCGTCGGATGGTGCAACTCTGGTCCTGCAAAGTGACGGGTCGATCCTCTCGACCGGTCTGAATCCCGATCGGGACACCTATACGATCACGACTCGTGTGCCTGCGTGCGAATACCAATCGCTACGGTTGGAGGTGCTTAGTGACGATGGATTGCCGTCAGGAGGACCGGGTCGGCAAGAGAACGGAAATT
>JAYVKA010000276.1:0-12723 GCA_043768885.1 Planctomycetota bacterium | reverse complement strand
CCGTTGCCACTGTGGAAGCCACTCTGCAAGCTCAACCGGATTGGTGATCCAGTGAACCCGCATTTCCGTCGCCGGCAAGTCTGCAACGTTCGCGTTGAGCACAGGTCGAACTTCGGCACTGGAATTCAGCACCACCGTGGCTTCGACGCTTCGACCTGTTTCGATTTGTAACATGGGATTCAGTTCTTTACGGTTCAAACAGACTCAATTGCATCACCCGTTCCACGCATCGCCGATTTTGCATTCAACAGCGTGACGACCGATCGACCCGTCGTGTTGCTCAACCATGACCCTGGAGCCATCACCAGTCGCCCGCATCGGTAACTGTCATTGCTCCACCGCTGATTCGCTGCGTTCATCGGTCCAACCGTGTCGATCGAATCGGCCGATCCCGTCTCGATAAAATGGCGGTTGACCAGACCGTTCAGAACATGTCCAGGGCTGGATCGGGCGAACTCCGGCAAGTAAGAGATTTTCTGCGAGGCATAAACGCCATGCGAAACAGCACCCAAGTCAAACGCGATTCGCTGGCCATCCAGTTTCAAAAAGAATAGCCGCAACAATCCCGCCGCATTCGCAGCTTCGGCCCAGCGATGGAAGAAACCGGTGATTTTCGGATCGCATCCCATTGCGGTTCCGTCGGCACCCTTCCAGCTTTGCATTTCGATCTTGATCGCTGCATCGATGAGTTTGTGTAACTCGTCCTTTGCGATCGACTGGTGGATTTCCAGTTGGACGTCGCCCAGTTTCTGCATGGCTTTCAGTTCAGTGCGAAGTTTGCGACGGCTGTTTTTGCTGAAGGATTGCTCGTAATCTTCCCAGGAATTGGGCAGTCGCGTCACACCAACCACGAACCGTTCTTTCATCTGCACGCTCCAGCCTGCCTGTCGCGCACCATGCGCCAGCAAGTTCAATTGCGGAACTTCCAGATTCATCCAGTCCATCCACACATTGCCGACCCGGATTTGGCGAATAGCATCGATCAACGCGGTCGTTACTTCGGTCCCCTCGCATCCTTGATCAACCAGAATTCGGCCGCACTGGGACCACTCGTTGCCTGGAAACTCGGCCGAACGGATCCATGCCGGGCGGCGAACGATGTTCACGGGCAATCCGGCCACCATTTGATTCGCGCCGTCTCGTACGACGACAAAGCAGGGCCGGGCTGTGGGTGTAAAAGTCTCATTGAAGTTCACAAGCGATTCTGCCCGCGAGCTGGCCCGTGTGCACTGACTGGATTCCCACAATTGGTTCCATTCGCCTGCAATCGCCGTCAGTTCGTCGTTGCTGCGGAGGATTTCAGTCTTCATCGACCGCCTCCTCCTGAGCTTTGTCCGCACTGATAGCCTTGCGTTGCTCGTTCCAGTTTCGCCATTTGTTTCGAAGTCTGCAGGCCGTATGCAAGGCGCGGCCTTTTAATGTCGGTCCGAATAATCGTGTCCGGCCAAGCGGGATTCGTGTGGCCATCCATCCAGCCTTGTAAGGCTCGTCGCCGCGCAGCAAGTCAAAATATTCTTTCCCGCGACGTATCGCGTGCCGAATCGTCAGGGCGTTGATAATGTGCCCCGGAGCCAGTTGCATTCGCGAGGCGTCGATTCCTGACTGGTACATGAAGCTCGTTCTTGACGAATCAAACATCAGCAGAACCGCAAGCGGCTTTTGGTCTTGCCAAACCATCGATAACCAGGCCCGGTCAGCGGCGGCCAGTTCCAAAGTCGCTGTTCTCAGGAACTTTTCGAAAGCCGGATCGGAGAAACAACCGGGCTGACCGAGTTGTTCGCGGCGTATCTGGTGCAGCCGCACAAACTCCGGCCAGATTTTTTCAACTGCCTGTACCGTATCGTAAACGCGATGTTCGATCTCGCCTTTTTCCAGCAACTTGATTCCCCGCCGGGCCTTCCGCCGCCGCGACTTGTGCACCATCGAATCGAACTCTTCCCATGAGCCCGGCAACGATATCCGCCACGAACCTTCGATATCGGTCGAGCATCGTTTCCAGCCCGCGTCGGTCATGACTTCAAAAAACCGTTCCCATTGCGGTGATTCCGCCCGGTGTCCTTCAATCTCGATCAGGTCAACAGCACCAGCACCACCGGATCTACGGCGTGAAGCAAGAAGTTCGTTCGCCACGGACTCGGCCACGGAAAGCTCTTGCCCATCACGTCCAGGCATTTGCACATAGTCGCTGCAAACCTGACCGCTCCCGGCCATTCTCAGTTTCCAGATGCCGTACTGCGATTCGGCGAACCATGGTGCAAGCCCGACCAACTTTCCGCCCATGTCGGTCACAACCAACCCTCGCCAGTTTTCTTCACGAACACCCGGTTCGAAAACGTGTTTGTATCGCCACGCGTTTTCCAGCCAGGCCGGCTCGCTCATGAAATAATCACCGGCAAGTTCAGTCCATTGGTCGCGCAGGCTTGCAGCCGAGTCCAGTGACAAGTGGGTGGCGCTCAATGTTTGCAGTTTCACAATCATCCGGCCGCCTCCTGCAAAGTCTTTGAAGTCGTAACTGGAACCGAGGCCGTCCTCCCCCGCAAAGCCTTCCAGCGCCCTCGCAGGAATGTCGAAAGCGGACGTTCCAGCCAATACGTTGCTGCAGCTGAAACCGCAATCGTCAACGGTAAGGACAGTGCGAAACAGACCAGTGGCTGTAAACCGAGCGTGTTGTTCATCCAGTGAATCGCCACGGCACCGAGGTTGTCGTGTAGCAAATACAACATGTAAGAAATTGAACTGACGAAAACCAGCGGCTTCCATCGCAACACCGGAACCCGCCCAAACAGGCTCATCGCCAACAGCACCGTCAGCCCCAACGATACAATCGGATTGTGTCCGAAGTGATCGGTAACATGAAACACAGTCAACGCCGCAATTATTCCAGCCAGGTTCCACCGCATGGACGTGGCAACAGGCTTCCAGCCTGTTATTTTCTGGTCCTGTAGTTGTCGCCAACTGTCATGCAACAAAACTCCCACTGCGAACAACGGAAAATAGTCCAACAGCAAGACCTGTCGCAGAAAATTCAATCCACCCGCCAACCTTCCATCTGGTGCAGCCGCAATAACCGCATCGATCGACAAACATCCCACCAGACACATCGCCAGCCAGACACAGATCGCCTTCAACGGCCGATCGAGCCATCCGCGAGAAAACAAAAACAGCAGCACTCCGTAGAACAGAATCTCAACCTGCAGCGTCCACATCACCGGTTCGAGGCATTCGTACCCGAACAGGTTCGGCATCACAGTCATGTTCGCCAACATTTGCCCCGAAGACCAGGTATGCAACGCCGCTAGCGGGGCCAGTCCCAGAAACAGAATGTTCAGCCCGATCACGATGTAGTAGGACGGAAGAATTCGCAGACACCGCGCCGCCAGAAAATCGACAGGGCTACGCTTCTTCAGAATCGTCAGTGCGTTGACCACGCCGCTGAGCATGAAAAACAACTGCACCCCGTACTTGCCCCACGGAAACTCCAACCCCAGCGGCGAACTGTAGCCATACTTCACGCTGTAAACATGCGTGAAGTGGAACAGCATCAGGTTGATCGCGGCAATCGCGCGCAGTGCATCGAGTTCCACGATGCGGCGCGACGGGCGCGGCTGGACTGGGTTCATGGGTCAAACAAATGCGACCGTCAGCAAAATCTGCTTGGGGTCTGGTCGGGCCGGCAGATTCCCCTGGATTCCACCTGACCTGGATAAAACGATCAGGGAAAATATGGCTTTGCGTACAAAACGCCGGGGGGGAAATCCCGCACCAATCAAAACTTATTCCACCCAATTAGCCGACCCGACCGCAACAATCGCGCCAACCCGCACAATTATTCCCTGGCACCTGTACACGATCCGACGACCAATCAAGGAACCGCCAACCTTTTCCAATTCGTTCAACACGCCAAAAACTCACAAAACATGGGCGCGCAGATGGCCGGGAATTCGATCGATGAAAACCAGCGTGACCACAAGTTGTCAAAATCCGACAAGCTCCAGAAACCTTGTCGGGTCATGAACAGCTTCAACCCAACTCAAATTTGTGTGAAATCGCAGCCATTTGGTTGCACCCCATTGACAAGCCATCAAGTCACGAGTACTGTCCGTTTGAGGGCCGTTCTGTTTCTTGCGGGCCGTTCTGTTTCTTGCGGGCCGTTCTGTGCTGTTTCTTTCCGAAACATGCCAATGCGAATAGCCGCCGTTTTTCATCCAGGAAAGGGTATTTCCATGAAGTCGTTTACTTTGATTTTTGCGTTAGGGGTTTTATCATTCTTGGCCGCAGGGGCAAAACCCATCGATTTGGCGGCGAGGGGGGCCGATGATGACTGCGATTCATCCGAACTCGGTAACACAAGCTGTGTGCAACTCGTTCCTGGTTGTGCAAAGACGTACAAGAAATGCCTGGCAGGAGCAGCAGGCGATCGCGATTTTATTTGTTCACCAGGAACTGGGGGTAACGCCTGCTTCTGGGCTCAAATTCCTCCAAACAATTGTGTTGGCGGCGTGAACGATGATGAAAAGAGCGATCTCATGTGTGCGATACCTGAAGTGTAAGGTGCCATCGAGACTTGGCATCTTTCTGTCGATTTACAAGCAGTGAACATTCGGTCCTGAACCTGCGAAATCGTCTTTCGGGACCGGATTTCCTTTCTCGTTCCTTCACTTGGATTTCTGAAATGCAACTCAACGGGTTGTCAAGATCTTGCCGAATTGGCACTATGATTCTGCAACAATCATTGATTGCAACAGCGTTAGTTTTTCAATTTTCGACGATGGCGTTTTCCCAAGACAATGCCAGTCCTTCCGGTTTGGCAGTTGGAAATCAGGGTATTGATCCGTTTGCGCTTGGACTTCGCTGGGACGTTGAATGTGTAATGCGTTATGACCGCAACGACCTTGAGCCTTTGTCAATCGCGGATTCAGCTGCCAAATACCGTGTCTTGATTGACTTTTTTCCAAACGGATCTCTGCATGAATCGCAGTACCTGATTGAAGCTGAAAAACCGGAAAGATTTCGGCCGAATCCATTTTTTGAGGCAGTCTTTGATGGACGTTGGCTCTTGCAGGCAGATATGAGGGAAGGTGGCGGGATTTTTCTCTTTCCCAAGCCCACCATGACCCAGTCAATCGGCGTCAGGGGAAACGGACATTTTGTCCCCTTGGGTTTGAGCCACTTTCAAACTCCAAACGAGTGGAATCTTTTCAATATCGTTGCCAACAGCAACGGTCGGTTGAGTAGCGAGAAGTTGCCCAACGATATTTTGCGAACAGAAACAGAGACTCCTGTGGGAGTTGTGACTATTGAGAAAAACACTGTCACCGGTCATTGGCATCGGATCCAGATTCGTGCCAACAAACCTTCGGACATGTTCTATGGAATTACTTTGGAATCAAGCAAGAATAGTTCGATTGTTCAAAATTACTCAAATTTTGTTTATGCCGATCCCACTTCAGGTAACGTACTTGGATTGGTTAGTTATGCTGTGAAGCAAGAACGCACGTTTTCCGGTGGTAGTCGATTGGACAATTCGGGCGAAATCAAGGTCATCCGCTGTGAATTGGCATCTGTTCCAGCTCCGGATTTTGAACTTCCCAATCAACTAATCGCCGAGGTGAAGGAAGGAACACCAGTTTTTGTTGTTGAGAATCCAAATCTGCAATACCAATGGGTCAATGGCAGGCTGGTCCCCGAAGTGCCGCTTGAGTTTTCATTTCAACTTTCACAAGCGGTTGATTTGATCAAGAAGAATTTTCCATTGGCGTTGACGAACCGTGATTGGGTTCCATCTGATCGGCCAGGACTGTGTGGCATTTTCGCATTGTTTTCCGCGGCAGAATTCCTCAATGCCAGTGTACCACTGGAAAAGTTCCTGAATCCATCCTTTTGCTCAGCCTCGTATGGAAGTAGTGCCAGTGAGTTGTCCGCAGCGGCACAACAAAACGGGTTGGCAACAATAATGCTCGCTGGTTTGGGGATTGACGAACTGCGAGCGATAAAAACGCCCTCGATTCTACATGTTCGTCCACGCGGGCGTGCAGACGTGTTTTCCCATTGGATTGTCTGTTTTGGAACAAATCCAGACGGATCTTTTCGCGTCATTGACAGTGCTTTTGGGCCAGAATCGATGAGCATGGCAGAAATGGCCAGCCGATTCGATGGAACAGCCATGTTGGTAGGGCTCTCACCTTCAGAACTTTTGGTAACGGGCAAGCAGCGATTCAGAACTCGGCTGGCGTTCGGGGTATCGGCCGGGCTATTGCTGGTTTTGTCGGTGTTTGTGGTGAATAACGTAATCGACCACATGAAATCAGGAAGCCAAGTTGCTCTTTTGGGAATGATCGTGACTTCGATTGGCGTAGCAATTGTCTTTCATGGTATTCGCCCGGATGGCTTGATGGCGGATCGTTTGGGCGTGGCCAGGCGACTCGCTGAGGCGTCAATGTTGACCTTTGGAGAAGTTGACTGCGAAGAAATCCTGAGTTTGGTCAATAACCCCGACCCCAAAATTGTATTGATCGACACACGGTATGCCGACGACTTCGTTATGGGGACGATTGGCGAAGCGATCAACTACCCATTGAATATTTCCGGGCCTGAAGAGCTGGAACTGTTTGCAAGACTGCAAGACAAATCCCGGATTGTCATTTTTTGTCAAAGCAGAAATTGCCCGTTTAGCGAACAAATTGGTCGGCGGTTGTATTCGATGGGGTTGCGAAACATCGAATTGTACAAAGGCGGAATGGGGGAATGGCATCAACGTGACTTGGAATAAGGGATTTTTGGGTACTTCAGCCTATCTGTTTCGGGTTTTGGCCGGCGCGCTATTCTCGTTTTCCGGATATGCCCATTTACAGAATCCGTATTTGTTGCTGGACCACGTACTGGCATACCAGGTTTTGAACGGTTCACCGGCGCTTTGGCTTGCGATTTGGATGCCATTTGGCGAACTGGCGTTGGCATGTTTGCTCTTTTCCAAAATGCCAAATCGTACAGTTGCCGTGGCCACGTTCTGTTTGTTAACGGCATTTTTGTTCGCTCAGGTAACGGCAATCGCGCGTGGATTGGAAATCGATTGCGGTTGTTTTGGTGGCGTGGTACAGCGGCAAGTTGGCATCGGTTCGATACTGTTTTTGACCGTATTGTTGTCGGGTTGTTTCATGCTTTGGTGTTGCAGGACACTGGCCGCGAAAAATCCAAAGGCCAGGGAGTCAATTACAGCCAGTTGAAGGGGGTGAGAAATTGAAATCGTTGATTCATTTTGGACTTTTGTTTTTCATATCATTGCCGTTGTCAGGGCAGTCAGTTTTGCCGCCAATTCCGGAAGGCACAGTGATGCTGTTGCATATTGAACATCCCGCAGCACTGGCCAACGAGTTGAACATGATTCTGCGAAAAATGGAATCTGACGAGCGGTTCAGGCAAATTCTTTTGGACGATCCGTTTCCGCTAATGGAAGCCGAAACCGCGGACAAGGGCATGGAGTTGGTTTTGAAAATGGTTGAGTGGTTGCGAGCGACGGATTCAATTACGATCGCGATTACCATGGCGGAAGACAACCCCGAGTATCTGGCTTACATCCGGACGCCCGATGACGACATCAAATTGGATGAGCTTGCCGATGGAGCAGGAAGGGTCGCAACCGGGTTCCTTTTTCTGCCTGAATCTGATTCAGCGATTGACTTCGAGAGCGATAATGAGATGCCAGCCGGTGGGAGTGCTTTGCCACCGTTTGACCTGACCAGGTTTCTGGAAAGCTGGTGCCATAAATTGTCGTCGGTAAAAAGCATGGATCTTGGTGAGTTCATCGTATTCTCGAATTCTGGTGATTTGATCAAATGGGCAGAAACAGCGATCACCCTGATTGGGAGTGGAAAGGAAAGGCGATTCCGAACGCTACAGTATGATCGTCGTTTCTTGAGGGCAACCTCCGCCCTGAATCACGGGAAAAATCCGGATGTTTTTGCCTATTTTATCCCTGCTCGGGTTTTTCCGTTGTGGGACACCGAATTGACTGACGAGAAATTGCGAAAGTTTGGTTACGAGGAATTGGTCGGTGCCGCAGTCGGAATTAACTTTGCCCCATCAAATCCGGTCGGGTCGGCACCGTTGTTGAGCCTAAAAATGGCCGTGCCCTTCACAGTACCTCCGAAGGGAATTGTCCAGTTGTGGAATAGCTATCAACCAATTGAATCGATTCCGCCGCTTGCATTGTTCCTCGAAAATGGGCACGTCATACCCTATGAATTAAATATCACTTCACAGGACAGGAATGCCGCGTTCGAAATCCGCGAACAAATTTACCGCGAAAACGGAGAATCTGATCAATTGGCTGAAACACTCGATGAAGAATCAAAATATGCTGGAAGCGTCGAGAACCTGCGTGATTACTTTGATGGGAACCAGTTATATCTGAATCTGAAGGATACCGAGTATGAATGGCGGATGTACAATCTTACGTTTCAGAAAATCGGAAGCCACTCAACGACGATGGACTATCTTCAGCAGTATTACTCGAGATGGAACGAAGAATCGGGCAAACGAATACAGAGAATGGAAATAAACGGACTGGACGGCTGGTTTTCCAGCGAGGAAGACGCATTGGCGAACGCGAATGAAGACTTCGAAGTACCTGTCAAGTTGTCCGATCGACATCTCATTTCCAACAGGGGATATGTGGTTGGAGACAAATGGCTCATTCATGGCGATTTGTCAATCGTCCGCCAATATCTTGAGACTTCGTCCGGCGATGACGTTGATGCCGGTACCGAATTGGAGCGATTCTTCCCTGGTGCCCGACTTGCCCTGCAAAATGCCCAACCTTCGCGACTGGAGATGAGTTTTGCAAACCGCCGACTTTCCAGCGAGTTGGGGGCGTTGCGCGTTGTGTGGCTGCAAACCAGGATGGAAAGAATGAAAGCCATGAATATGGTTTACTCCCGAAAAGATGCCTTGCCATTCGATCAATGTCTTCCAGTGACGTCACCATCTGATCGTGTCTTTGCCGTGGCCGACTGGATTGCATACCATTTATTGCGCCGTTACAACCGCGACCTGCGCATGTTTACTCCAAAAGAACAAGCGTTCGAATGGACCTGGCAGTTTTTTGGAAGCCCGGAGAATGAGTGAGTTGAAAAGAGCAATGTGTGCACGGGTTTTGTGTCTCAAACTTGAATGGCCCAGCGATGGTCGAAGTATGTCAGCCTTTCCAGACTGACACTCACAAAGATTGAGTTTTGACTTCACCTGGATTAACCATGTCAGGCTGGAAAGCCTGACGTAGTTTCATGCAGACCGGTCTATGCGAACAGTTTCGCGCGCGGCAGTGGACAGGGACGCCTCAACAGATTCATCCGTTGCTGAAGTTGCTTCATCCATCGACCCGTCCGGCAGAATCGCAAAAGGGCGAATCAATGGCCTGCCATTCACATGCGGAGTCGCCACGCCCAGATTTTCCGCAATCGAAATCCGTTCCGGGGCCGGCTGGTCAAAGATCTTGCGCGGAAACAACGCCAACGCACAGCACCGCACGACCGACGACAACACGAACACAGTCAGAAAACCGTTGATGCTGCTTCCCATTGCATACACGATCCAGCCGCCGATCAACGACCCGCAAACCATTGCCAGACCATTCAACACGCCGAACACCGATAAAACACGGGCTCGCAGATGCCCTGGAATGCGCTCGATGAAGACCAGCGAAACAGCGAGTTCATAAAACCCCCATGCCGCGCCGCCGATCAACTGGATCAACACCAGAGCCAGATACGATTGGTGAAAAATCCACAAACCGGCCAATGGAATCAATCCCAGGGTCCCAAGCCACAACACTCGCCGTGGCCCCCAGCGTTTGGCGACTTCGCTGGCCCAGTGCAACGTCAACACGCGCCCCACATAGCCGAGCACAATCAACAGCATGAACGCACCGTAATCCATTCCCTTGCCACGCAACATGAACGGCGTAAAGAACGGACCGGATATGTAGACGGCGAACTGAATCGCCACAAAAAACGGAATGGTCTGTCGAATCGTCGCGCCCAGTCCGGTATCGGCCCCGGCCTGTAGTGCCAGTTTCTGGTGATTGTCCAACCAGTGCGGCTGTTCTGTATGCTTGCCCAGCAGTGTTGACGAAATCAACCGCAACATTCCGGCCGCCAGAAACAACCCGGCAAAAACCAACAACGCCTGCTCGGCACCCCGCAGCAACAATCCGCCCGTGCAAACTGCGACCAGCAAACAGAACTGGCAAATCCGCATTCGCGACGAAAGGAATCGCGTCCGAATCGCGCGGGGAATTACAAATTCCATCCACGTATTCCACGCGGGGCCGACCGCCATACTGCTGCCCCAGTACAACACCATCACGGTCAGGATCGTCCAGAATCCGGTTTGTTGCATCCAGCAAAGCCCGGCCAATGCCAGCAAACTCGCCGCCTGCAATCCGGCACCCAAAACAGCCCAGGTCCGATACGATCCGAACTGCCGAATGCCCCACGGCGTAATCATTTGCAAAACGCTACCTAGCAGAATCGGCAAAGTCGCCAGCAATCCGATCGAAAAATTTCCAATGCCAGCCGCGATAAAGAACGCGCCGAAATAGGTTTCACCCAGCCCCACCATCAGGCTATAGCACGATCCGTCGGTCACGCTGGCGCGCAAATCGCGGCGCAATACTTTGGCAGAAAAAGGGACCGGGCGCGGCCGGGCAAGCAGGCGAATCATGGACAGAAAACGGGGCGGATCAAACCCCGCACAGGTGGCGATGCAATTCCCCAAGTCTAGTAGCCCCGATGCTTTCCCGACAGATCAAATTCCTGTGACATTTGGGCGAAATCATGGTTTGGGTTTCCAGAAATGGAGGGTCCGCTGTGCGAACCATTTCACTTTTGATTGCATGTTGGTCCGCACAGCGAGCGGACCCTGCAATTGCCCAGCCAGCGCGAAACAATATCCCCATTCGATTCGCGGTGTGGGTCATGGCATGGTGCTGGCTACCATGGCTCGCTTCACTGGGTACGCCACACGCATTTCTCTTTGCGCCCTGGCGCCATTGCGTGAGGCCCCATCCAGCCAAAGAGGTTCTCACGCCAAGGCGCCACGGCGCCAAGAAAGGAAGCAAAAAACAGGCTACCGTATATCGTTTCGTTCAAATCTGCCTGGCAAGCACCTGGCTTCAGTTTTCTGTGCTTCTGCGGTTCTGGGCGAGGCTCCAGAATCGGAAAGGAATCTCACACAAAGCCACAGAGACACAGACGAAAAAATGAACCCGGCCAAAAACGCCGAAACTCTTCAATCGGTTTGACCTGCCCGCTGGTTGGCCTTCCCAATTTT
This sequence comes from Planctomycetota bacterium, assembly GCA_043768885.1. Taxonomy (GTDB): domain Bacteria; phylum Planctomycetota; class Planctomycetia; order Pirellulales; family Pirellulaceae; genus BJ22. The sequence continues at coordinate 1,395 of JAYVKA010000276.1, read as the reverse complement.
GGGAGGTCGAGGCTCCTGCCGAGAAATATTCGCTTCGCCATCAAGTTTCAGTAGGAGCCTTAACCCTTAGATTTGCCCAAATCTTTTCATTTTTTTGCCATACATGCACCGGCGAGCATGGCGTGAAGTTCGTGCCATCCTTTCCCAGGTTTCTGCCAACCGGGCGGATGGTCGCCACGCCGGTTTTGGTGACCACTGAGTCGTGCCAGTGCCAACACGAATTCGCTGACTGTCCAGCCGAGCCGGGCTTTCCCGTGCCGCCGCATGGAAAGCACTTCCACAGATTCCCGGTCAATGTATTCTGTCGCCGGACGATCTTTCGTTTCTTCGCGACGGCTGTCGTCGCGGAGATTCAATAGCGTCAACTCAGCGATGAAATCAAGGCAATCTCCGGCTCAAGCCGCTCGCTGTCCGTAAATTGATAATCTTCGATGTTCATCCCCGTCTTGAGGCACTTGTGACATTCCTCAAGCACTCACCGGCGCTCGTACCAGCCGACCACTTTATTAGCATCTTCAAAGTCGCCACCGGATGGTTGGTGATCAGGAACCATTCCAGACGCTCCTCGCCGGGCGCAGGATTGACTTCCCAGAGACGCAAGACCCAAACCAGAATGGAAGCTGGCTTTTTCGAACGTGAAGGGTTCAACTGAACCGGTACAACGCTGACAGCCATCGTCGCGGTAGGTTTTTTCCGCTTCACGATCTGCATCTTCCCCTGGCGGTTCGTCGCTTGTCGCCCAGTTCAGCACGTGCAAAATTGCGTTCACCAAAACTCCGTTCCATTCCATTCTTCGCGTGCCCTCCGCGCTGGTTTGAGACACGACCAACAGGGACACAAGCAACAAATGGTTCGACAAACAGCTTTTTTTCTCCGCCAGTCCCGAACAAAAACCAACGACAAACCGTAAAATCAACCATGATTTGTGGGTAAACCCAGGTGTTGGTGCACAGCGACTGACAAAAGTGGCGCTGTCCAATCAGGAAGAACTTTGTGACTTGCGATACGACGCGTAAAACTCGCGGGGATTTTCGACATAGAACTCGGTAAATCCGCACTCGCCGCAGATGTTTGCGGTGATAATGGCCAGCTTGTTTTGCTTGAACAACAGGGCATCAGGTTTTTCCGCGACGCGCACCTTCAGTTTCCCGTCGGAATGCTGTCCCTGGTCAAAAACCTGAACGCCTTCCATCATTTTCATTGAACCACATTTCGCGCATGCAGCAGCCATTTTCAACTCCCAAAATATTCTGCAAACTGACTCTCAGCCTGGCGACTCGTCCGAACCATTCGCCTTGCAGCAGCCATTATCGCGAACACATTTGCAAATTGGGACTGCCAGGAGTGCGCCGACTACCGGAGCAGTCAAGTAAATCCATAAAAGCTCCAATTGAC
>JAYVKA010000275.1:0-7765 GCA_043768885.1 Planctomycetota bacterium | reverse complement strand
GTTCCTTGGCAGTAAATGGAAAATGAAAGCGGGCACTTGTTGGCGGATTTGTTGATGTTTATGTCGGCGTACTCCCTTTTTCCACGTCTCCATCGTGCGGAGGCCGAACAATTCCGGTTGCCTGAACCTTTGCCGGCAAGATCAGCCAAAAGTCGTCCACAGTGTTCCCATTCGGTGATCGTGACTCCTGGGGTGGAGTTTGCATGAACCTGCCAAAACACGACGGACTTTTGCCGCTGATTCCGTCGGTCCTGACGAATTTTACTCCTTTGACGCAGCCGTCTTTCAATCCACATTCGAAGCCGGAGGGATGACAGTGTTAAATCCGATGCAGGTTATTCAGCTTGAGCCGAACACGCCGATTGTCTCAGGTCTCCAATTATTGAACCACTCTCCGGTCCGAATCGTCTTCCTGAACCTGATGAATCGCGACGCGGGCGAACAACAGCATGTTTTGCGGTGCCGCTTCCGTCGATGATTCTCCAGTCGCGCTGCCAACCAGAACGACCCGGTTTTTGGGGCAACGGACCGTCGCGTTCAAATTCCAGCTGCCGATTTCAACCGGGTCCAACTGGAGAGTCGCGATTTTTCCGTCGGCCTGTTGAATGGTAATCGATTCGTTCGGACGTGGTTGACCCAATGCGGCCAGTCGTTGGAGTCGGCTGTGAACGTCCAGAATCACATAGTTGCCCCCCCGAGTTGCCAAGGGCGTAATCTGGGAAACGGTTCCGGCGAAAAAGTTTCTTCGCTGGGGAGCAATTCCGACGACCTGTTCGGCAACAATACCGTCCAGTTCCGTGGAGGTTTGGCTGGTGATTACCGGCACCGCATCGACAACCCGCAACTCGTCCTGGCCCGACCAGGTGCTAAGAGTTTGGCCGTTGTGCCCAACCAGTGTCGTTGAGTAGGCGAGTCGTTGGTCGTCGTTTGCAACCTTGAAAAAATTGGTCCACGCGTCTTCGGCAATGACACCCGCACCGTCGTTCGACTGGATCTCGTTCGTCAACAATCCGTCCGTCGAATCGGCCGTCGCGCGAATCCAAAACAATTGAACGGAAATCGTTTTTCGTGAACCCCACTGCTCCCGGAACAAGTTCAGCAGGTTGGATATCTTTTCGTGTTGTGATGATTTGGCGGTTATCAACAGCGAGTTTCCAAGAACCGTGATCGATTCGTCACCGCCAGCTGATTCCCATTCCTTCGGTTCAATGGTCGTTTTGATTGCCTCGACCAGTTCCGTGATTGAAACCTGGGCTTGCCGCAACGAAAGATTTTTTTCGGCCTGCCGTGGCGGATTTGGCGAAGGGACACTGAATGCTCCGCCTCCCATACCGCCTCCCATACCGCCACCCATGCCGCCACCCATGCCACCCATTCCGCCGCCTCCCGAAGAGCTGTCAACGAATGCCGGACCGGAGACCGACCACCCGCTGGTTATCGGTCCGTCCATAACAGCGGGATATTGCGGCGAGATCGAAAAAATGTCACTCAGGTCATACAGCTTCAGGGTGCTTGTATTTACAGGCGGTGGTGGTGCAGGGTCGTGACGTTGTTGTACGCCCACCGAACGGACCCGATTCGAGTCGGCCGATTCTCTGCCTTGAAAGGGACTGGCCGCATTGGATCCCTGATCGACTTGGGCCTGCAATTCAGCAAGTCTTCGATGCAAATCGGCTATCTCGGACTGGGCCGGCTGGGCAATTGCAGGTGCCGCTCCCCAAATAACGACCGCTCCGGCGGCAACGAATTTCAGGACAGCTGGGTAAAGTGAAAGATGAACGGAACGCATGGAGCCTCCCTTTGGCATTGATGCCCCCCAAACAAATGTGATGCAAATCCGGTGCCAGGCCAGATTCCGGTCTTTTCGAACACGGCTGGATGATATTGCAGTACACCATTTAGGGATCCTGTGCCGAGACGATACGAAATTCTGCGCGAGACAAGGCGGGGGAAATCCGTGGCGATTTTCCAATCGACAGATTGAATTGCTCAAAAAGGGAGGTTAGTCTCTTTAGGCCATGGGTTGACTACTCATCAACCGTTAGGCGTCGCCCTTTTCCTTACCCCAAGTCAATCTGACAGAGTGGATGAGCATGAGCCGCAAGAACAATTCCCGTCTTCGATTTCACAACCTGTCCAAACGCAAACAATTGGAAACGCCTGGGCATTCCGGCTCGTTGCAATATGAAACACTCGAGCCACGGCAGCTGCTGGCTTCCAATATTCTTTCCACTTCTCCTGATGGTCAGTGGATTGGTTTGGACCCCGTTGTTTTGAATTCTGTCGTCGGCACACAACTGCAGAAATTCAACAGTTTCTCGCTGTACGATCTACAGGAGAAAACGATGGGCAAAAGTTTGGCCCTGGCACCGCTGGAGTTTACGAACAACGCGTTCAACAACTCCGTTTCCATTTCCATTCCTCGTCCCGACAAATCGTATTCCCGGTTTTCGATCGTCGAAGCACCGGTCATGGAACCTGCCCTCGCGGCGCAATTTCCGGAAATCAAAACGTATCGTGGATTCGGCGTTGATGACCCGTCATCGAGCATCCGGTTTGACATTACGCCGCACGGATTTCACGCTCAAGTTCTCAGCCCCAAGGGAGATTTCTACGTCGATCCAATCTTCAAGGCGAACACCGATTACTACGCCAGCTATTTTGTTTCCGATGCAATTTATACCGGAGGCGAATTTCACGAATCCGATTTGGACGAATCCAGCATCGAACTAATGGGTCCTTTTGCAAGGCCCACTCCTTCGAAGGATGGTTCCGGATGGATTGCGCCCGACCAGGGGCCTTCCTTTAGTCCGGCCATGTTTGGAACACAGCTGCGAACGTTCCGGGTGGCTGTTGCTGCGACCGGCGAGTACACGGCGTTTCATGGCGGAACGGTTTTGTTGGGCCAGGCTGCAATCGTGACTGCCATCAATCGTGTGACGGGCGTCTATGAAAAAGACCTTGCGATCCGCATGGTGTTGGTTGCGAACAACAGCAGTGTTGTCTACACGAATTCGGCCACGGACCCGTACACCAACGGCAATGGCGGCACAATGTTGGGGCAGAACCAGACCAACCTGGACGCTGTGATTGGCAATGCGAACTATGACATTGGTCACGTATTCAGCACAGGCGGCGGTGGCGTCGCAGGACTGGGTGTCGTGGGCGTTACCGGACAAAAAGCCCGTGGTGTGACCGGTTCGGGATCTCCCGTCGGTGACTCGTTCTGGATTGATTACGTCGCTCACGAAATGGGTCACCAATTTGGCGGCAGTCACACGTTCAACAGTTCCACCAGCAGTTGCGGAGGCGGAAACCGCAGTGGCACGTCGGCCTACGAACCCGGAAGTGGATCGACGATTCAGGCCTATGCGGGCATTTGCGGCACGGATGATCTTCAGCCCAACAGTGACGCGATGTTTCATTCGCGAAGCATCGACCAGATGCGTGCCTATATTGCAACGATCCCCCTGGTCGGAACCACGACCAATACGGGAAATGCCGAACCGACCGTCAATGCGGGGCTGGACTATGTGATACCAACGCGGACTCCGTTTGAGTTGACGGCCGTCGGTTCCGACCCGGACTCTGGCAACGTGCTGAGCTACAGCTGGGAACAGCGGGATCTCGGGGTAACCACGACACTGGGTACAGCAGACAACGGCCAGAGTCCAATTTTCCGGACATGGAATCCGACAACCGATTCTACTCGCGTTTTTCCGCGACTTTCGAATTTGGTAAACAACACGGTCCCGGTTGGAGAGAAACTGCCGACCGTGAATTGGAACAGCTCGGTTTCCGGGAATATGGATTTCCGTGTCGTCGTTCGTGACAATGCTACCGGCGGTGGCGGAGTCAACTGGGACGACATGAACATCCAGGTTGTAAGTGTTGGAGCGACCGGGTTCTCGGTGACCAGCCAGAATTCCGGCGGATCGTGGACTGGTAATTCATCGCAGGCAGTCACGTGGGATGTGGCAGGCACAACCGCCAGCCCGATCAACGCCGTCAACGTTGATGTCTGGTTATCGACCGATGGCGGATTTACTTATCCGACGTTGTTGTTGGGGGCGACTCCGAACGATGGCACCCAGTCAATTACGGTTCCAAATATTTCAACCAATCAGGCCCGGATCAAGGTCAAGGCCACCGGCAACATCTTCTTTGACATTAACAACGCCAACATCACGATTACTCCCGTAACGACGCCAACGGTGAATATCGCTGGGCCGGCGGGACTGATTCCCGAGGGCGATACCGGCACATCGCAAGCCACGTTTGTGTTGACGCTTTCCCAGGCACCGACGTCGCCGGTTTCCGTGAACTACGCCTCGTCCAGTTCAGGTTTTGCCAATCCTGCAACGGCCGGAAGTGACTACACCGCAGTCAGCGGTACCGCCAACTTTGCCATCGGTCAAACGACCATGAACCTTCCAGTCACGATTTTCGGCGATCGATTCACCGAGGGAATCGAGCAGTTCAAATTGACATTGAGCAGCCCATCGGGATTGCTCCTTGGGACAAGCACTGTTGACGGTTCCATTTCCGATGACGACGCGTTTGCACTTGGGAAACCAATTGATTTCGGAACTGCCACTTCACCAGTACAAGCCGGCGCAACCGGTTTCAGCGTGGATGCCTACAGATCCGTCGTTGGTATAGGTTGGACTGCGTCATCCGACATGATTCCCTTCCAACTCACATTCGGAACGGACATGACCAGGGATCTTGTCCTGAATACGACCGGCAATTTCCGGATCGACATTCCAAACGGAACCTATTCGGTGGATGCGATTTTCGGAATAGTCGATTTTAATGGTGAACGGGCCAACTACCCGACGTCCCTGGCGAATTTCACAATTATCGTCGAGGGTGTGCCGCATGTGCTGTCGCTGGCTGCGGGCTCCATGGTAACGCAAACGTTTTCGGCAACCGTAATTGACGGTGCATTGGACATTGGTCTGGACAGCGTCATTGCACGCCGTAGGTCAAGGCTTTCAGGACTGGTTGTGAATTCTGCTTCATCACGAGGCGGGAATGGTTCGGGCGGGCCCCAATTTCAAATGCTCTTGAATTCCGGCAATGAAAGTGAACAACCTTCCAATCGCCTGGTCCCTCCTGCAGCCTACTTGTTGCGTGATTCGGGCGAGACCGGTTTTTCGGGCAGTCTGAATTCCCAGGCAATCAATGGGGTGGTATCGGGAGGATCCCGAACGGCTTCAACTTTCCCGGTTTCGGAATTGGCAAGCGACAACGATTCAGGGCAAGTTCCGATCATCGGAGACATGGTTTCCAACAATCGGAATATCGATGCTCCTGCTGAATTCAATGATTTTCACGCTAAGCGTGCGGGAATGTGCTTCGGCCTCACGGCTTGGAATGCCGGAGTGGATCGATGCTTCGCAGGGTTTTATCTGAACCCCGAATTTTTGGGCTGAATTTTGCCGGATAACCAGTTGCTTTCAGGCATTTTTTGGCTAGATTGGAGTCAGATATCTGGTTGTACCGTGGGATCCGGAATCTGATTTGTGTTTCAATTTCAATTTGTTTTAATGCCGCTATCGAAGAGAGAACATCCATGAAAAAGACTTTCCAAATTGCCCTCGTGGCCATCTTCTGCGCCGCAACTTCGTTTGCGCACGCGGACTTTACCGAGGGCTTCGATGTTGTAGTTCCACTTCCGACAGGCTGGGCGCAACAGAACCTGAGTTTTACTCCGAGTACTGGATATTTCCAGGGAAATCCCGCGGTCTTCGCCGCGCAAGCAGGCGCGACGAATGCTTACGCTGGTGTGAATTTTCAGTCGATCGGCGCCGGAGCCGGCCAGATCAGCAACTGGTTGTTCGCGCCGCAGACGAATATGAACAATGGTGACACGTTTTCGTTCTGGACACGGACCGTGGATACCGTCAATTTTCCTGACCGTCTTGAAGTTCGTTTGAGTACGAATGGAGCCAGTGTAGATGCAGGGGCCACGACAACAAGTGTTGGCGATTTTACGACCTTGCTGGCAACCATCAATCCTGGTTTGACAACAACTGGATACCCAAGTGTTTGGACACAGTTCACAATCACTTTGTCCGGATTGAGTGGACCATCCAATGGCCGTTTTGCCTTCCGCTATGAGGTCCCGGACGGTGGCCCGGCTGGAGCCAATTCCGACTATATCGGTATCGACACAGTGCAGTTTCTTCAGGCCATTCCTGAGCCATCCAGTGCAATCGCTATTGCCTGTGCTGGAACTTTCGCCTGCCTGATCCGCCGCCGTCGGGTCGCCTAGGCAACGAATTTGCATTTCAAAAACAAAAAAGGCCGACGAATCAACTCGTTGGCCTTTTTTTTGTTAAAGCATTCAAATCGGTTCTATTCCCGTTTACGGGCGATCACGATGGAGTGACGCTGCAACAAGTGGAATGTTACCGTTTGATTTTAGGGTAGTGGATCTTGCTAAAGATCCTGAGGTACGGGGATCTTTACCAAGATCCACTACACTCAAACCAAATTCCAGACTATCACAAAGCACCAGGCGATTTTCCATTCATCGTTGCCGCGTGACTGGCAGATCATTCGGCGTCTGCGACAGTCTCTTCTTCGCGAGTATCTTCTTCGCGGGGCCCCTCGACAATCTGTTCGTCGCTCAATGTTGCTTCGAGGTTTCGCAGGATTTTCCCGGTCGGCTCGCGGTCAAACTTGAAGTCGTCGAAGACGAAAGTTTTTTCCTGACCGTTGGATTCGTAGGTCGCGCGGGCGATCCCCTTGTTCTTCCATTTCTTCTTGTTCAACTGTTTGACGCTTTTGAATTCAACCGATTCGCCCCAACTGGTGGTCCAGCCGGTTGTCGTTCCTTCGACCCACGAATTACGGCTTGAAAAATACTTGAGAAGAGCCGGTAAACCGACCAGCAGGCAAATTCCGAGCATCACGTCTTGCTGGAAAATGCGAGACTGAATTTCTTCGGCAGTATGTGGTTTGTTCAGTTTCCATCCCTTTTCACGTGCCAGCTGTTCCCAACGTTCCTGCTTGGGACCACTCTCCATTCCTTCCAGCTTGGCAAATTCTTCAGCGACAGGAAACTCCCTGGGGTAAGCGACAAAGCCGTCCCAGGCACAATACGCTCCCCAGCCGAGGAACACGGCAGCGATCAACAGGTATCGCCTCAGGAAACTCTTGGTAAAAACGGCACGTGATTGCATCAGGATTTGCCTGCATCTTTGGATGGGGATAATCGGTCTTTGAATGAATCGGATTTGGCTGCGTCCATTATCATTGCAAACTGCATGATCGTGAAATCTAAGTGTTTCGTAAACAGTTTTTCAACCAAGCCAGCAGATAACGTATCGGATTTGCCCATTCAGCAGGCTGTAGCCATGACGAAAAAGACGGCGTTTTCCACCCAGTCTGCCGGATTTTCCGGAAAAACAGGGTTCGTCGGGTACTTTCCAGGGTTGTGAAGGGTTCATTTTGCATTCCGGGCCGATTTGTTTGCCAATCCAGAGCCCGTAACTAGTCTGGTTATGATTCGTGCTTACTTTTTTCAAAACTCGTAATGGAGACCAAACCAATGGCAGATCGTTTTAAACTTGAGCGGCTGGAAGAGCGTATTGCACCAAGTAAATTTTGTTACGGTGGTGACGGATCGGGCGGCGGCTCAGGTTCAGGCGGCGGCTCGGGTTCAGGCGGCGGCTCGGGTTCAGGCGGCACGTCTGGATCAGGTTCTGGTAAAGGCAAGTCTGGCAGCGGCAGGGGTAAATCCGGCAGCGGCAAG
>JAYVKA010000274.1:0-3954 GCA_043768885.1 Planctomycetota bacterium | reverse complement strand
CCGTTGATTCTGTCACCAGATTGCCGACAAACCAGGTCTTTCATTTGGAAATGCAAACCGCTTCGCCACAAAACCCCGAAAGTCTGGTTGAAATGGTGCCGCCAAAAAAGCCGCGGGGTTTGTGGTGGGTCATGAAGTGGGTTCTGGCGATCCTGGTGTTGATGATTGTTCTGATCGTGTTGCTGAATCTTCGAATGGGGCCGGGTAATGGCGCGCCGCTAGTCCGGGTCAGCCCGCAGACGACGTGGATCACAAGCCCGCTGAAGCCCAGTGGCGACGTTGACTACATCGCGTTCATGAACCAGCAATACGCAGTGCCGGCCAACAAGAACGCGTTCGTCGATCTGGTTCGGATCCTTGGGCCGAAATTCGAAGGGGCCGTTCTTCCCAAAAGCTTTTTTGACCAGCTGGGAATTGCGGCGGTGCCCGAGACCGGTGATTATCTGGAAAACCTGACCTGGAAAAAGTTTGGCGTCGATACGCCGATTGCGGTCACGATCCATGGGATCAGGCTGGGCAGCCAGGACGTTCACAAGGTGACCATGACGGTTCCTTTTCCACCGGAAGAATTCCCTGGCGTCGATCATTGGTTCGAAAAGAACGAACATCATCTGGTTGCGATTCGCTCGGCAGTTCGAAAGACTGGTTACTTTACACCCTATGGCGGTGGAGACTTTCTTTCCACGGTTCGAATTCCACACGTCCAGCAGATGCGGGCAGTCGCATGGTCCATGCAGCGGTCATCGATGTTGCGATTGGGACGGGGCGATGTTGCTGGCGCGATTGGCGACCAGATTGCGATACTGCGATTTGGCCGACTCATCAGCCATATGGGAGCCCCGATCGAGTTCCTGATGGGCATGGTTCTGGAAATGATGGGGAACCAATCGATTGCCCAAACAATTTTCTCCGGCCAATGCACAGCTGCGGATTTGAAACGGCTGGCTGCGGAACTGGACGCATTGCCTCCGCTCCGGTCGATTGACAAACGTTACCTTGAAGCGGAAAGGGTATTGATGCTGGACCTGGCCATGGGCATTGGGCGTTACGGTCCGATTCCATGGAGCGTTCAATCGAATGGACCGGCAGCACCGGGAGTGACAGGGGTTGATAAGCCTGGAATTGGGGACCGGCTTTTTCGGGCGACGGTCGATTGGGAAGTTGTTTGTGAGGAACTGAATACGTTTTACGACGAGCTGGACAAGATCCTGGAACAGGACAGCATCGTGGTCCAGGCAAAACTGTTTCGTGATTCCGATCTACAGCAGCACGATCAGGGATTGAACGCCGCACAGTCCGGGGAGTTTTTTGGTTTGTCCATGAACGGACGGAGGCGGCGCGGACAACTGGTCAGCAAGATGCTAACCTCTCCGTTTCAGGTAAACCGCTCCCTCAATATCGACTACTGGCGGAAAGCGACGGCCCAGTTCCGGGTCAACCGCGTGGCGATCGCCCTGGAGCTGTATCGAATGGAACACGGCCAGTACCCAGTCGACCTGGAAGAACTGGTGCCGCAGTTTTTGGAGGCGATTCCGCTGGACCCGTTTACGGAGCGACAACTGGTCTATCGCCCAGACAACGGCAACCCGTTTCTGTTATACAGCGTCGGTCCCAACGAGATCGATGACGACGGAGCGGAGATTCCATCCAAATCCGGACTCTCAGTGATAGGAACGGTGAAAACAGATATGCCAAAAGTCGATTTGCCAGCCGTACCCAAAGTCCGCACCGTCCAGGACTGGATCGCCGAGAACAAGGTGGATTCGGTCAAGTAACTTTTTTTGGCAAAGATGATGTGTTGCCCATTTGAAAGGATGATAATGCCAAAATGAAAACCGACGAAACAAAAGTGCTTTCCCCGGTCGAACAGCCTGCCCCGAAACCCAGGAAGCAGCGTGGGTTGTGGTGGGTCGTAAAGTGGAGTTTGGCGGTCATCGTCCCCATGATCGTGTTGATTGTGTTGCTCAATTTCCGCATGGGACCGGGCAAGGGACGGCCGCTGGTGCGGATCAGTCGGCAGACAACGTATGCAACCAGCCCGCTCAAGCCCAGCGGCGACGTCGATTACGTCGCCTATCTGAATCAACAAAACGCAATCACTCCAGAAAACAACGCGTTTGTCGAGTTGCTGAAAATTTTGGGGCCGGTAACCGCTGGTCAAATGCCTCCGCCGAAGTTTTTTCAGTTGCTGGGGATCGATCCGATGCCACAGGGCGGCAACTACTTGATTAAGTTTCCATATGTGAAAAAGCTTGTGGGCCGTTCGATTCTGTTGGCAGATGGGACAACTCCTGATTCCGAACAAGCCTATGAGATCACACAGACAATTCCGTTTGAGCCCGGAGTGTTTCTGGAGGCCGACCAGTGGTTTGAAACAAACGAACAGCACCTCAACGCGATCCATTCGGCTGTTCAGAAGCCTGGGTTTTTCATCCCTTGTATGGGCAAGCTGATGGTTGGCGTTGATTTTTCCCTTGCCAACGGGATGCGTGAGATTGCAAGAGCTCTTCAGCGTTCATCAATGGCCCGCTTGGGGCAGGGGGATGTTGCCGGCACGATTGATGACCAGGTCGCGATGTTGCAACTGGCCCGGCATGTTGGCCGACAGGGAACGATGGTCGAGCACTTGATCGCACTGGCCATCGAAGGAATGGCGCACAGGTCAATCAGCCAAACCATTTTCAGCGACAAATGCACGGCAGAGGACCTTGCGAGGTTGGCCGCGGAATTGAAAGCCCAGTCCCGAGTGCTCCCGGTGGGCCCGCTCCATCTTCAATCGGAACGGGTGGCGGTACTGGATGCCGTGATTCACATCGGGCGAAACGGACCTATTCCGTGGAACGGTAATTTCTCGAACACGGCTCTGGGAATCAACTCGCAACCGCCCACAGTTGGCGACGAACTGTTGCGCGCATCGATCGATTGGGAAACAGTCTGTGTCACGCTGAACGAAATCTTTGACAAGTTGGAAAAGGCGTTGGCTTCGGATGGTGCATCCCGAGCAACGGCAATCGAACAATTCGAAGCTGAATTAAAAGCAATCGAGCAGGAGTTTGGTACTCCGAAAAAGAAGATTCTGTCGGCATTGGCTGGGAGGGGGAGTCGCAGCACGATGGCTGGAAACATTTTGGCCACAACGATCACGCCTGGCGTTAGGCAGTTGTCCGATGCAGACAGGCGCTCGGCAGCCCAGCATTCGCTCAACGAAGTCGCCGTTGCGCTTCAACGATTCAGGCTGGAGCACGGAAAGTATCCGATGCAGTTGGATGAGTTGGTACCTGTGTTCCTCGCGGAAGTTCCCCTGGACCCCTTCACCGGTGGACCGCTGGTCTACAAACCCGACAAGGGTGATCCGTTTTTGCTCTACAGTCGTGGGCCGAACAAAAAAGATGACGGTGGAGTCGATATGTTTGAGGCCCAGAACAACCAGTACGACCTGATCGCCGCACCGATAATCCGCACCGTCCAGCAATGGATCGAAGCAAACGTCGCCAAGCGAGAATAAAACAGCGCGAATCAAACCAACGCGAACCGGAATCCCATGAAACGCGAACCTGTTCAACCCGCTGCCGACCGTGATTCATCCGAAACGGTTGTGCCCAAAAAGCGGCGGGGGGTTTTGTGGATGGTGAAGTGGAGCACAATTGCGATTCTGCTGATTCTCATCGTATTGGTGTGTTTGAATTTCCGGATTCCGCCTGGAAACTCGTCACCACTGGTTCGGGTCAGCCCGCAGACGACCTTTGCCGTCAGTCCACTCAAGCCCAGCGGTGACATCGACTACATCGCTTTCCTCAATCAACAGCACGCCGTCACACCAGAGGACAACGCCTTTGTCGATCTGCTGCGGATCAAGGGCCCGGTCGCCGAGAAAAGAATGCCTCCACCGGAGTTTTTCCGGTTGCTGGGTATCGAACCGCCACCGCCCATTGGTGACTACTACGTCGAGTTTCC
>JAYVKA010000273.1:0-13599 GCA_043768885.1 Planctomycetota bacterium | reverse complement strand
AAAACCGTCAAACACACGATCGACGTTTGGCCTCGCCATCAAAAACCGTTGCTGTTGATTGCGAACCGGCACAAGTCTGCGGAGTTGTCGATCGGTTCCGTTGAAATTTTTGCGGGTCCGACCCGACTGTCCGTTCCGGAATCGAAAAGAAACCAGAAAACGAATGCCGAAACGGCCTCCGGGCATCGTCAAGTGTTGTGTTTTCTGGAAGCCCCGTTGTTCGCGGACCATTACGGTGCAACCAAGTTTCCCGATCCGGTATCTGGCCAGCCGATGGACGATTGGCAGACTTTCCATGAAGGGGCGGATCGCTGGATACAAAGTCTGAAAGCCAGCGGGCAAACGGGAGCCATGCTGGGAATTGCTTCTGACGGCAGCGCGATTTGCCCGATCGATTCGCTTCAGCCTACACCGCGCGACGACAGTGGCACATTCGGAAGTGATGCACCGGACCCGGTTCGAAAAGACGTTGTCGAAATGTTGATGCGGATGTTTGACCGCGAGGGCCTGACGCTGATTCCGGCAGTGGAACTGAAACAGCGAACGCCTGCGATCGAATTGGCAAAGCGTGAATCGGCCGAATCGCTTTCGGTCGGTGCGATGATAACGGCTGATGGAACGATCGTTTTGTCTGGCAAGAAACAACCGGTTTATGATCCGCTTTCGTCGGCAGTGCAGAGCCAGATCCAGACAACTCTGGAAGAACTCGGTCACCGCTATCGACAACATTCCTGCATGATCGGGCTGGCCCTGATCGACCGGCCAGATACCTGGTCCCAATTGCATGATGAATGGCTGGGCTATCATCCGGAAAACCTGCAACAGTTTTCGCGTGATACGGGGATTTTTCTTCCGACTGATCCAGGCGAGGCGAGGAACTTGCTGGTCAACGGCGAAGCCCGAGGAGCCTGGCTGCAATGGCGCGGGAAACGAATGGCGGATTTCAATCAGGCTCTGGAGACCACGATCACCAAAAATGTTCCGAACGCGCGGTTGTATATCGCCATGGCCGATACGTACAACGACAACACCCTGTCGCAACGGTTGAATCCGCTGTTGAACGAAACGACGAATGCCGAAGCAGTCCGCGAAATCACTGGATGGAACCAACCCACCTGGCAAAAGGGCTCGCAAGTTTTGTTTCAGCCGAACCGGATTGTTGCGGACCAGCCGGTTTCATCGCTTCGAAGCGATATCAATGCCACGCGAATCTCGCAGCAACTTTTCAGTAACGTGAGTTACCCGGCGACTTTGTTTGCACATCGTGGCCTGCCCGCACATTTCAGCGAGGTTGAGGCCCTGAATCCTTTTGGAGGACAGTCGTCCAGTCTGGTCCGGTTTCAGCCAATGGTCCCGGCCGGTGCACTAAATCGCAAACGGTTCGCGGATACACTCTATTCCACAGACACACGGGTCTTCGCTGATGGCGGTTGGTTGCCTGTAACTGGCAGCGAAGACGCAACGCTTGAGATGTTTCAGGCCTTTGCCAAACTGCCCGACGCGCCGTTCACCGACGTGCGATGCGAAAGTCATGACAGCGAATCGTCCCCTGTGCGAGTCCGCCACGCCATGCATGACGGTGTCTGGTACGGTTACCTGGTGAACAACAGTCCGTGGACCGTTCAAACGCAATTGCAAGCGGCTTCGAAAGTCCCACTGATTTTGGAAACGTGGGGAGGAGAGGCTGTTGAGTCGCGTAACGTCGGCTCGAGGGTAGAGCTCGTTTCATCGCTCAAGCCATATTCGCTGACGGTGATTCGCTCGGCGGAATTCGACCCGCAAATCACCGGGTTCGCCGTTCGGCTGCCCGACGATTCGGGGGTGGCAATGCGGGAACGATTTTACAAACTGCAAAACCTGTTAACCCGCTCGCAGCAGCCGACAGACAAAAAAGTCTTGAGAAACGCCGGATTTGAATTGGGCGATGGGTTGGCCGATGGATGGCGCTGGAACGAGTCACAGGCCGGAAGCGTTGTCGTTATGCAGGACGTATCCAGACCTGACAACAAACATGTCGTGTTGACCGGTGGAAACCAGGCGGCCTGGATTCGGAGCAGCGAGTTCGACGTGCCTCAGACCGGACGTCTGTCATTGGCCGTGCGCTTGCGATCATCGTCGCCGCTGGAAAGTCTGCCGTTGCGGCTTTCGGTCGAATCGGCCAACAGCAAACCTGCGTGGTACCGGTTTGGCACGGTCAAGGACTCGAAGCAGGATTCCGGCGGCGCTCCTGATGCGGCGGGTTGGAAAAGATTTGTGGTTCACTTTGACAATCTTCCCGTTCAATCCGGAATCCGGTTGCGGGTTGGATTCGATTTGATGGGGCCGGGAACTGTCGAGATTGATGACGTTCAGGTTTTCGACAATTTGCTGGACGATCGGGACGTGCGGGCTTTGACCCAAGTGGTCGCGTCGGCTGGTCATTTGTTGAACGATCCCCAGCAAGCGGACCGTTGTCGGCGAATTTTGGGCGGGTATTGGCCGCTGTATTTGGAAGAAATACTTTCCACAAACGGGCCACAGTCGGTGGTTCCCGTCAGCCAGGTTTCGACCGAAATGGAATCTGCCGTGGCCGAAGAGGCTCAAATGCTCTCAGATCCAGCGCGCCCCGGATGGCGATTGAGGCGTCCGAGGCGATAGCGGATTTACTGGGCGAAAATTCTTTGGAAACCTGTTGTTGAATTACAGGGTATGCTGCAAGAATAGCCCGTTCCGGTATTTTGTTCGATTTTTGTTTTCAAGGGTTCCCCATGCGTTTTTTTGGCTGGCAGTTGGTACGGACATTGGTTTTCGCCGGTTGGATTGCAATTTGCTTTTCTCCTTTTGTGAGCGCCCAGGGGCCCGAGTCCAAAGTCGATGTGGCCTCGATCGAAAATTTTGAGTTGAAAGACACCGACGGACTGCTTCGCTCGCTGGACGAATGGAAAGACAGTCAACTTGTTGTTGTCGCGTTTACCGGATGTGAGTGCCCATTGGCCAGGCTTTACACAGATCGCCTGGGCGAGTTGCAAAAAAAGCACGGTGACAAGGGCGTTGCATGGCTGATGATCGATTCCAACCAGCACGATTCACTGGCCGAGATGCAACACTTTGCCAAGTCGCATTCGCTGGACATGCCGTTCCTCAAGGATCCCGGAAACAAGGTTGCCGATCAGTTCGGAGCTGAACGAACACCGGAAGTCTTTGTGCTCGATGAGCAACGGAAAATTCGTTACCGCGGCCGAATCGATGATCAGTACACGTATGGTCGCCAACGACCGGAATCGACCGTCAATGATCTTGCGGATGCGATTGACCAATTGCTGTCTGGCAAAACTGTGGCGACTCCGCTTACCGAAGCAGTCGGTTGCATCATCGGTCGCGAGTTTTCGGCCAGCACCGGCGCAGCGGATTTGAGTGTAACCTGGACCAATCAGATCAGCCGCATCATGCAGAAGAATTGCCAGTCGTGTCATCGGGCCGGCGAGATTGGTCCTTTTGAGTTGAGCAGTTACGACGAAGCCGTTGGATGGGCCGGTATGATCCAGGAAGTGGTCAACGAGCGTCGCATGCCGCCATGGAGCGCGAGCCCTGAACATGGCGAATTCAAGAACGATTGCCGTTTGTCTGATGACGAAATTGCACTCATCAATACCTGGGTGAAGAATGGCGCGCCAGAAGGCGACCCGGCCGAGTTGCCCGAGCCAACCGAGTATTTCACTGGCTGGCAAATCGGCGAGCCCGACTTGATTGTGCCGATGTCGAAGAAACCGTTTCACGTTCCGGCGCGGGGAACAGTCGAGTATCAGTACTTCCGCGTCGATCCTGGCTTTACCGAAGACAAATGGATCACCGCTGCCGAATGCCGCGCCGACAAACGTGGAGTCATTCACCACATTATTGTCGGGATACGAGGCGAAGGGGATTTTGGTCGCGGAGTTCATGACCAGGTCCAGTCGGACTGGATCGCGGCGTCAGCTCCCGGTTCACCGCCGATGATTTTGCCTGAGGGCTATGCAAAATTTGTCCCAGCCGGAACGGAACTGATTTTTCAGGTCCACTACACTCCCAATGGAACTGCAGCCGACGACTTGAGCTCGATCGGCCTGAAATTCGCAGACCCCGTCAGGGTGACTCATCGGGTTTACACATTGAAAGCCCATAATGAGCGGTTCCGCATTCCGCCTGGAGCCGAAAATCATCCAGTCAACGCCAGGATGACGTTCGACCGCGACGCAGAGTTGCTCAACCTGTTCCCGCACATGCATCTGCGCGGCAAATCGTTTCGCTACACAGCCGTCATGCCGAATGGCAAGAAGGAAATCCTGCTGGACGTACCCAATTACGATTTCAACTGGCAACTCGGCTACGAATTGGCCAAGCCCCGCGTAATTCCTGCCGGTACAAAATTTGAGTGCCTCGCAACTTTTGACAACTCGGAAAAAAATATTGCCAATCCCGACCCGACCGATACCGTCCGCTGGGGCGATCAAACCTGGGAAGAAATGATGATCGGCTACTTCAACGTTGCGCTGCCAGTGAAGAAGTAAATGTCCGCGACAACAAAGCGGAGTTCGAAGTCTTGCCCCACGGAGTTCGACTAGTTGCTACCACGTGCATTGTCTACGAGTTTTCGGAACGTAACGCGGAGCGATTTGTGAAGATGTCTGGCGAAGGAACTGTCAAGATTCCGGATTGCGATCAGTTCCACAACGTCGGCAAAGTCCCGATGTGTTCGCCGGATGCTGCCGGTACCCGATGCCAGTTTTGATTCGATCAATTTTGATAACCGCAGCACTGGTAAGTTCTCGATTGTTTCAATCGACTCGGCGACTGCAGGGTCGGGGAAACTGATCTCCATGCCGCGACCGGCTTTTTCGCCTGCGATCAGAAACTGAACGGCAATTCCATCGGGGGTACGAAACTCGCATTCTTCGGCGTGCCATTCGAATCCTGCACTGGTCATTACTGACCGAATCAGCCCAGAGTCTTCCGGCCGAACCAGCAAATCCAGATCAACGGTGTTTCGCTGGTATCCATGCAAACAAACCGCGACGCCACCGGCGATCGAATGTGGAACGCCTGCTTCTTTGAGCAGTTGATGACAGCGCAATGCAACGCTCCACAGATTTTCATTGCCCAGCATTTGATAGGCCTTTTCGGCGTTTCCGATGGTTTTGATTTGCGGCTGGATCATAATTCCATTGTAGACTGGTTCCAGGCGAATTGCAGTCGTCAAAAGGCCCTATGTCATTGGTTGTAAACGCAAACGGACCAGCAGGTCGTTGAGCGCTTTGGCGGCGTTTGGTTTTTCGGGGAGTTGGCTGGATTCGTGTGCTTGTTCGAGTTCGCTGACCAGTCGCTCGTACTCTTTGGTGTGAAAATCCATGTCGGCGGCAGGAAGGTTTCCTTTTTCCGGACCCGACAGTTTTCGTTCGACCAGTTCGTCGATGTATGGCAACCGCGCAGATTCGTTTAGCGTCAACAGGTTTGCCTGAACCTCGCCGGTGCGCATCAGGTGAATTCCAGTCAGCAGAACGCGATAGACGTACAGCAGCGGTTTGACTCGCGGCGGGGATTCCTTTTGGAAGAGTTTCCACTGCGTCGCGGCAAATCCAAGGTAGTGATGCGCGTGGTGGCGGGTGATGCAGTCGGCGGCGATCGACTTGAGTTCCTCGTGTTCCGGAGTTGTGTGAACCACCAGCGGCGAGAGTAGCTGCTCGAGCACGTAGCCGTTTTTGCGAAGCATCAGTGTGAAAAATTTCTTCGCGTCGTGCGTCACGAGGTCCAGTTCCATGCCGTCGCGAATCCCCGATTTCTCGACGGTTTCCTGGCCGGGATCAAGCCCAACCACATCGAGCAACGGCAGCAGGTGGACGCCACGCAAGTCAAAATCAGAATCGGGTGACGGGAATCCATAGAGATGGGCCCCGCTGATCGTGGCAAACAGCAATGGGTAAGGATGCTCGGCAACACGCTGATTCAACCGGGGATCGATCTTCATGGCAGTTCCTCATTCATTGCCGTGCGCCTCGCCCGAATCAGGAATGCGTTGGCCTGCTCGTATTCGGGCCGCTCGGGCAGCGTTGTGCTTTGAAAGGCCTCGTCAAATTCCTGGTGCAATGCTGCTCGCCATTTTTCCGTCTCGTCCCAGGAAACCTCGCCACGCTTGATGGCCTGCAAGCGATCACGGTGCTCCGTGACATGAACAGGAACGGTGCCAGTGCGAAGCGTTTCCGTTCCCGCGATCAACAGCCGGATCAGATGCATCACATGTTTCCACTTCACGGTCCCGTGGTTGCGGATGTCCGACTGCATCTTTTTAAACTGCGACATGACGTAACCGTTGAAGGTCTGATAAACGAGCCTGGACAAAAAACATGACCGCATCGCCAATAGCTCTTCCGCCAATGCTGTCGCGTGTTCGACCAACGGAGACCAGAGGCATTCCAGCACGTTGGGGTTCGCTTTCAGTGCCAAAACGATAAATTTCTGCAGCTCCCAATAGGCTTCCTGGGTCTCATCGCACTCCAACTGTTCGGGAACGCCGAACAGCGACCAGTGCCGGTCGGCAGTTGGCAAGTAAATCCCGCGATAGTCGGTATCCGAATGTTCATCGTCCAAACCATACGCCCGCGAACCGATTACACAACGATAGATAACCCGTTCATAAAGCGGATCATCCCTGGTCAACTGGGCCTGCGCGTTTGCGGGGTCTTTGAAGCGGGACAGCAAGACAAGCTGAGCATGTTTGAGCGACCATTCCAGACCGTCGGGAAAGCGAACGCGATATGAGTGCTCCAGGTCGCCCGGACTTTTCAAGACAACCGCAACCGAACCGGACGGATGCAAGACTCGCCCGTTTTTTTCTGTAACCTCAACCAGCGTCACGACCTGACTGCCAACCGCAAACGGATTGTGGCCATCGGATGCGGGATGCAATGTAACTGGCATGGATAGTAGAACAGTTGTCTCAACTGTACATTTTCTGGAATTGCGCGGACTGAACAATTGGGGACATTTATTCCACTATCTGATTGGTTTGCAATTATTCCGGTTTTCGCGGGCGGGGGACTTTGCCCCGGTAGGAGGAAGATGAGGTTTTGCCGCCGGCGGTTTTTCGTCCGCGGCGGCCTCCTTTTTTGTAGCCCGATTTCGATTCGACAACACGCATCGGCTCGCCGATGGAGTCTCGCATTTTGGCGATTCGGTCACGGAGATTCGCGGCCTTTTCAAAATCGAGCGCCTCGGCCGCTTCCAACATCTCGGTTTGCAACTCATTGACGTATTCTTCGGTGATGTAGACCGTTTCGTCTTTCTGGCCAATCATCTCGTTGGCGCGGCGATGCGATTCGAGTTCCGCTTCGATTCCCCTGCGAATATTTTTCTGGATTGTCTGGGGCGTGATTCCGTGGGCTTCGTTGTAGTCCTGCTGGATCTTGCGGCGACGGGCCGTTTCGGCAATCGCATTGGCCATCGCGGCCGTCACCTTGTCGGCATAGAGGATGACTTTGGCGTTTACGTTTCGGGCTGAGCGGCCGATGGTTTGAATCAACGAAGTCTCGCTGCGCAGAAATCCTTCCTTGTCGGCATCCAGGATTGCAACGAGGGAAACTTCGGGCAAATCGAGCCCTTCGCGAAGCAGGTTGACACCGATCAGCGCCTCGAAACGGCCTTCGCGGAGATCCTTCAACAGCTCGACCCGCTCGAATGCATCGAGTTCGGAGTGCAGCCATTTGCAGGCGATACCTTTTTCGCAAAGCCACGCCGAGAGGTCTTCCGCCAGGCGTTTGGTTAGCGCCGTAACCAACACGCGTTCGTTTGCTTCCCTGCGCTCAATGATCTGTTCCAGCAAGTGATTGACCTGGCCTCGCGCGGGAATCACTTCGATAACCGGGTCCAGCAAGCCGGTTGGCCGGATAAGCTGTTCGACGACTTCGCCACCGGTTTTGTCCAGCTCGTAATCGTTGGGAGTTGCCGAGACGTAGATCGCCTGGTTAATCTTTTCTTCCCACTCCTCAAACTTCAACGGGCGGTTGTCGAGCGCGCAGGGCAACCGGAAGCCGTGTTCGACCAGCGTCATTTTTCGGCTGCGGTCACCGGCATACATCGCACGAATTTGCGGAACGGCAACGTGGGACTCGTCGATGATCAGCAGGAAGTCTTTTGGAAAAAAGCTGTAAAGCGTATCGGGCGACTCTCCGACGCGACGGCCGGACAGTGGCCGACTGTAGTTTTCAATGCCCGGACAATGGCCGACTTGCTCCAGCATCTCGATATCGAATCGTGTGCGGGCCGACAATCGCTGTGCTTCGAGCAGTTTTCCGCTTTGCCGAAACTCTTCCAGCCGCTCGGCCAGTTCTTCCTTGATAATCTCTACCCCGGTCTTGATGCGGCTTTCCGAAGTCACGAAATGTTTGGCCGGATAGATGAACAGCTGTTGTTCGCGGCTGATCAATTCGCCGCTGATCGGGTTGATCATCGAAAGCTGTTCGATTTCGTCCCCCCAAAGTTCCACGCGGTAGGCGTACTCTTCATACGACGGCCAGATCTCAACGCAGTCACCCCGCACGCGAAATTTGGATCGTTCGAAACCAATGTCGTTCCGTTGATATTGGATATCGACCAGGCGAGCGAGCATGTCGTCGCGGTCGATGGTTTCACCGACTCGCAGGGCGATCATCATTCGTTTGTAATCGTCTGGTGAGCCGAGCCCGTAAATGCTGCTGACGCTGGCGACGATGATCACGTCATTGCGGCTGACCAATGAACTGGTTGTTGCCAGTCGCAAACGGTCGATCTCTTCGTTGATCGAAGAATCCTTTTCGATGTAGATGTCGCGCTGGGGGATGTAGGCTTCGGGCTGGTAATAGTCGTAGTAACTGACGAAATAGTGAACGGCGTTGTACGGAAAAAATTCCCGGAACTCGCTGTACAACTGGGCGGCCAGGGTCTTGTTGTGCGAGATGACCATCGTCGGCTTTTGCAATTGCTGGATCACGTTGGCCATCGTGAACGTTTTGCCGGAACCGGTAACACCCATCAGCACCTGGTGCCGGGCTCCCGATTTGAGATTTTTGACAAGCGATTCGATCGCTCGTGGTTGGTCGCCGGCGGGTTCAAACGGCGCGGTTAGACGAAACATGCAATTGCCTGGGTCAGTCAACGGTAGCGGGGTGGTCCGAAACTCCTGAATCTACCATGAACAGGAGAAACCCGCTCAGCTGCCCCAGTTTGGTCTCGCCAATCCCCGGAACGCGCAACAGATCTTCCGGAGTTCGATACGGATTCTTCGGGTCGCGATGATCCACAATTGCCTGAGCCAGAACCGGCCCGACACCCGGCAGAGCGGCCAACTCCGATACATCGGCCTCGTTCACATTAACCTTCATTTCCCAGGCAATCTTGCCAGCATCGTCGATATCAATCACCCTCCCCCGCCGAATTCGCTGGTCAATCACAAACCACGCCATCAAAACCAGGCAACATGCGAGCAACGCCATCGCAAAAGGCTGTTGGTTTTTGTGGATCAGCGAACTGTCTTCGTCGGTGGCGTCACCGGAAGGCGTTGTGGCTGTTTTTTGATTGTCCACCTGCCGTTGTCCCAGAAACGAGTTGTGGCGAAGTCGAAATTATAGAACCGGACCTCCATGCGAACAGCCACAGAGACACAGGTTCGAATCCGTTGATGTTTGAATACGAAAAAAGGACTGCAAGACTGCAGTCCAGTTTCATTTCGCAAAAATTTCCCGGATCAAAGGCGGGAAACTATTTGTCGCGATTTGAGTATTCGTCGGCGGTGATTACACCGTCATCGTTTTTGTCGATTTGACGGAATTCCGCCAGTTTTTCATCGGTCCAGTTCTTTTCGAATTCGTGCATCTGGATTTGACCGTCCACGTTCTCGTCATTCGAATTGAATGAGAACCGGCCTGACGAAGAACTGCTGGAACCGGATGATTTTTCGCCGCCTCCAGTGTCGCCGCGCCGTCCGCCCCGAACTCGAACGCTGCCTCCTTCGCTGCTGGCAGGGCTGGCTGTTGGCGAAGGTTTGGACGAGGTTGTTTCGCCTGATGCGAGCGCGTCCATCAATTCGCCGGTCGTCACCATGCCGTCATTGTCGCGGTCGGCATTGGCCGGTTGGCGCCGCATCTTGGACATTTCGTCCTTGTTCAGTTGTCCGTCGCCGTCAGCATCGTATTGTTTCAGCAGGCTTTCCGCATAACTCCGCATTCGTTCTGAACTCGATCCACTGGAGAAGTCTCCAGAAGTAGACGCCGTTGGAGTTGTGGGAGTCGGAGTTGTGGGAGTCGGAGAAGGGTCGGCGCCAGATGGCTCGCGAGACCGTCCACCACGAACGGATGCAGTGTCACCGCCTCCACCCCGGAATGATCGACCGCCGCCGGTGTCGCCATCGGTCGGAGTTTGTTCGCGATCACCGCCGCGACCGGAGCGTGAGCCGTCACTGGCCGGAGCTGCATTTACTGAGGTTTCATTTTGGCTGGTCGCGTTGTTCCGTGATTTGTATCGTTCGGCAATCTCGTAACGACTCAGCATTCCATCGCCGTTGAGATCGGATTCCTGAGCGGTTGGGTTGCCCCATTGTCCTTCGGCAACTTCATCGGCTTCAAGAATTCCGTTTTCATTTCGGTCGTAGCGCCTCATCGACCGATCGACCTGCCGGGAGATATCTTCGCCATAGTCCCTGGCGACTTCTGATGTCGAGGAATAGGTTGGCTGCATGCCAAAACCGCTGACCTTGCCAGACTTGTCCGTCGGCAAATCAAACCCGGGAACTTTCCGGACTACAACCCTTCCACCGGCCTGCTTCTTTTCAGTCGAGTTGCTGTCGGAGGAACTTCCGCCACTGGATCGTTTGACAACTTCGTCAATCGAAACGTCGCGAGATGTATCAATCCCCATCCGCTCTATAAAACTTTTGGTGCGACCGGACATTTCGCTGTTTTCCAGTTTCCCGTTTCCGTTCGCATCCATTCGCTTGAGAAAACCAGAGACATCAAAGGACTGGCCATCACCGCCGCCGCCCCGTCGGCCGCCACCACGATCTTCGCTGCCACCACGATCTTCGCTGCCACCACGATCTTCACTGCCACCGCCTCCACCACGCCCGCCTCGGTCACCGCCACTGTTGTCCTGGGCGAATGTCGAAATCGAGAAAGTCGCTGCCAAGCCAAAAACAAGCAAGGATGGCAAGAACAATTGGAACGAACGAATTTGCAATTTCATAAGTCGAATTTCCGAATACCTGTACGGAGTGGGAGTCTTTGTCGAAGAGTCAGGGCCGATGCATTTGGGCCAGGAGATCATGGAAGGCCGGAAACTACCCGGCGAAAATTGGCCCCTGAAAACTCTCTTACCATGTTAAACCTCGGCTTTGCCCGGAAGTAGTTCCGTTAGCCAAAAAATCTCCCCTGTTTTCTTCTTTCCCTCGAATCTTCGGTAAAATCGGGCGATTTCCGAAAGCAGTTCCACCAAAACCGGGGCATTTCAGGAGATTGAGCCACATTCGTCGCAGACCACTCATTTTCCTTCTGCTTTGGAATTGTTTGCGGTAATGGTCGCGATTTCTTCAAAACCAGCTTTTGAACATTATGCGACGAATCCCATCAATCCTCGCGTTTTTTGGTTTGACGTGGTTTTATCGTCTGAAGATAATCGAATTGGGCCGGTCAGCCATCAACTGATGAGGCATTCCGGTCCCGCGCTACAAATTCTGTTCGATGAATCCTCCCTCATGGGGGGTGTTCACGAGGAAGTCAGAGTGACGGCAGGGCTGGCTTTGAAAGTGTTTAGCCCAATCAGGCCAGGAAGCCAGCTTGGTAAGAAGGAGCAAACGACGGCGAAGTTCGCATTGACGGTCGTTTTAGGCTACAGGAATTGCGAAATTAGATCAAAATGTTCCCAGAAACCATGAGTGATTGGCGATGACGACCCATTGCCCGAAATGCAATCAACGGCTGGAGTCGTTTGCTGTCAGTTGCGATGGCTGTGGATGGAGTCTTGTCAAATCCGGAGAAACCGGACCTGTCGCTACGAGGAGCAAGCCTCAAGTGCGTTCGTATGAAAAAATCTACGAACAGTCGATGCGGTTTCTTGAAAGTGGATATCTCGACAAGGCTGCCGAGGCAGTCGATGCCGCAATCAATCTTGCCACTATGGACAATCAGATTGGCGAGGCGACAGCACTGCGCGGTTATCTGAAGCTGAAACAAAAGGACTCGATCGGCGCGGAAGAAGACTGTACTCGCGCCCTGGCAAAGGGTTGGCGCGATCATCGCGTCTATGCCTGGCGCGCGGCGGCACGTGGCCAGCAAAACAAATGGCCATCGGCAATTGATGATTTGCATCAGGCCAGCACGCGAACCGCCGCCGATGCCCGCCGGTATGAAAATTTTCAGATGGACTACCTGCAGCGTGCCAACGAATGGTACCAGGTACAACTGGACCAGGCACCGAAAAATGCGCAGTTGTGGTTCGGACGAGGCTGGGTTCGTTTGCGTTGCGGAGATCGCGAGGGTGCTGCACATGATTTGAATCACGCGTTGGACATCGATCCATCCATGCACCATGCAAGCCTCGGCCTGGCAATGATCGCAACCGATCAACGTGACTACCGCCGCAGTGCCGAGCTGGCCAGCCGAGCTACCTGCTCCAACGATCCGGAAATTCGACGACAGGCTCTGGCGTGTCGCGCGCGGGCCAATTTTCATAACGACCGGAAACCGGAAGCCCGGGCGGACCTGGCAAAACTGGGGCAATTGGCCGGAAGTGACACGAGCCGATTGCTGGAACACGCCAGTCTTCGAAGCGAACTGGGTGATGTTACTTTGGCCCTGGGCGATTTGCGTAATCTCCTGGACGCACATCCGGAACTGGCGGCAGCGTGGCGGTTGAAAGGAAAGTTGTACGCGAAACTGGGGAATCACCGGTCCGCCCTTTCCCGTTATGGCGAAGCTCTTCGTTTGAAGCCAAACGATGCGATGCTGTTGGTCGAAATGGCCCAATCCTATGCAGCGATCGGCAAAACCACTGAAGCGATGCAGGCCTTTACCCATGCAACGCGGCTGGACAACCACTTGGCAGATACCTGGATTGGCCAGGCCCGAATGCACTTGGCTGCACAAAATTTCGATCAGGCCCTGTCGGCCATCGACCAGGCGATCGTACTGGATGATCACCGCGCTGACAGTTACGGAGTGCGGGGACAAATTCGTTTTGGATTGTGCGAGTATCGCGAATCGGTCGACGACTATTCGCGCGCGATCGATTTGGCAAAAAGCCGAACGGTTCGCGCGGATCTGTACTATCGCCGGGGCACAGCGCTGCATGAGCAAGGCGAGTTGGATCGGGCGCTGGCAGATTTTGTGGCGGCATCGCAGCTTCAACCCGAACAGGTTGGGACGTGGGTCTGGCGTGCGGCCGTACATTCGCGTTTGCAAAAATGGAACGAAGCGGTTTCAGATCTTCAGCATGTCATGAAGTTCCGTTCCGACCAGGCGCGAAGTTACCTGACGCTTGCCCGCCCCGTCGCACAACGCTGCATCGAGTATTTCAGTCGCCGCATTCAGCGCACGGAAACGCCGTCCGTTGAGTTGCATCGCA
>JAYVKA010000272.1:0-2573 GCA_043768885.1 Planctomycetota bacterium | reverse complement strand
GACCCGCCAGTTTGTCGATGCCGTCGCTGGCACCAACGCAAAAATTCACGACACGCGAAAGACGACCCCGGGCTGGCGAAGGCTGGAAAAGTACGCCGTAAAGTGCGGAGGCGGGACCAATCACCGAATGGGTTTGTATGACGAGGTACTGATCAAAGACAACCACCTCGCCATGCTGGGCCAACTGGTTTCGGAAAAAACCGATCTCGTCGCCGAGGCGATCAGTCGTGCACGGGCCTGGATTAATGACAACGCGACCCTGCTGCCCAATGGGAAAAAAACCCTCGTTCAAATCGAAGTCGATAATTTGCACCAGTTGCGAACGGCGCTCGGTCTGCACCCCGACATGATTCTGCTCGACAACATGTCTCTCGAGCAACTGCGCGAAGCCGTTTCGCTGCGAAACAGACTGGCTCCGAAAATTCAGTTGGAAGCTTCCGGAGGAGTCACTCTGCAAACCGTCGTCAACATCGCCCACACCGGAGTCGATCGCATCAGCGCTGGAGCGCTGACCCATTCCGCCACAAATTTCGATATCGGCCTCGATTGGCGACTGGATTAGCAATGGGCAAGGAAAAACCGGTTCGTCTCCCTTCTTCGTCTCCTGCGCTTTCGCCTTTTTAATGCTTTCCAGGCTGATACCAACTATCCGCATCCCCATCAAGCTCTATCCTCAAATCCTGGAATCCGCCCCGAAGGGACCAAGACAAGACAGCCCAGGGCAGAGCGATAAAACGCGAAGCATTTGGAGTGTCGCCCTGGGCTGGGTGCCCCTAATATTCAAAACGTCCTGAAAGGGCAAAACCATTGTTGGCGATTGTTGTCCGGCCCCTTCAGGGCAACCGGAATTGGGTCGGACCGAAACCTGGGGCGACGCTTCGTGGCATTCGCCACTTCGCTCTGCCCCAGGCTGGCATGTCCTGGCCCTTCAGGCCGTTCAATCCCAGAGCATCATGCCGAATGGTGGTTCCCCAACTCCACGGCCTAATATTCCGCTGCCATCACAGCCGCGATAGTCGCGACGTCTGCGATTTCTTCCGGAGTGCAGCCGCGTGACAGGTCCATGTAGGGACGGGTCAGGCCCTGGACGATGGGGCCGATGGCTTTGGCGCCGCCGATTCGCTGGGTGATTTTGTAGCCGATGTTGCCGGCGTCGAGGTTGGGGAAAATAAAGACGTTGGCCTGGCCTGCAACCGATGATTCCGGGGCTTTCCGTTTCGCTACTGAAGGATCAAACGCGGCGTCGAATTGCATCTCGCCGTCAATCAACAACTGCGAGTCCAGTTGCTTCGCTAAAGCAACTGCCGTCCGGACCTTGTCCACGTCCGCATGCGAAGCACTTCCACGGGTTGAAAACGACAACATCGCGACGCGGGGCTGTTCACCAGTCAGTCTCTGATGGTTGGCAGCCGCAGTCACGGCGATTTCGGCAAGCTGTCCGGCATCCGGTTGAGGAACAACTGCGCAATCTGCAAACGTGACGACCCGGCCACCCACCAGTTCCATCAGAAAAAAACTGGAAACGAGTCTTCGCCCCGGCGGCGTGCCAATGGTTTGCAAACCGGCGCGGATCACGTCAGCAGTTGTCGCAATACTTCCCGCAACCACGGCGTCAGCCTGTCCGGTCGCGACCAGCAAACCTGCACAAAAAAGCGGGTCCCGAATCGCCACTTTTGCCTGGTCGAAAGTCATCCCCTTCTGCAGGCGTTTTTCGAACAGGCAGGTTGCAAGTTGTTCTGAGTTTGGCGGATTGTCCGGGTCGATCACGGTAATTGATTGATGTGGAGACCGAATGTCTGCACCAATCAAAATCACTTTGGCCAGTTGCTGATCCACCAATGTTTCCGCCGCCTCGATCACGCGCGGATCCTGTGGCTCGGCCAACACGACTCGCCGAACACTGGCGCGGGCCAGCTGCCGAATTTGTTCCATGGTGGAATCGGTCATTGGGCTATCCGTTTCAGTTCTTCCAGTTCCAACTCGAATCCACCCGACAGAATTGGAAACCGGCACCATGTTTTTGGATCGAGGTTGCGGTCATCGAGATGAAACGATGGCGCGTACCGTTCGCGTTTCCACTGGTTTCGGGACCACAATCGAAAGAACCGGATCACCCACACTGCAAGTTGTTGTTCACTGTGATCGGGATATTCGACTTTCAGCGTTTCGAAAATCTCGCGGGGCATCGACTTGTCGCGAATCGCCAATCGCTCGACACGATCCAATAGTTCATACGGCATCAGGTCGTCTTCGTCTGTTTGCCCGGCACTGCTCGGTCGCAACTCGGCGGTTGGTGCCTGGACATTCACGCCAGCCAGTGCCGGCAACGGCTCCAATCCTCTCGGCCCGGACTGCTCCATCCAGACCAGCCAGCGACGCAAGAAGGCCTTGTCGATTCCTGCAATCGGACTCAGACCTCCCGCCGTATCACCATCCATCGTCGCGTAACCAACTGCGGCTTCGCTGCGGTTACTGGTTGATAACAACAACGCATTCCCAAGATTGGCCAACATCCAGATTCCCGGTGCCCGCGTTCGGGCCTGGATATTTTGCAGCGGGATATCGTCGGTCGC
>JAYVKA010000271.1:0-9246 GCA_043768885.1 Planctomycetota bacterium | reverse complement strand
CATGATTCCGTGATAAATGTTCGGCGGAACGCCCTGGGGCGCAATTGTATTCGGAGAAATCGAACAGGACTGATTCAGCGGAACAGAAACGGCAACAGTTGGATCAACATCCGGATCATTGCCGTAGAACATACCCGCGCCCGAACCAGAATACTCCCGGCGATTGATAATCACGGTTGATCCCTCGATGTCCGTGATGGGCCGTTGATTGACCGAATTCGCAACTGGCGGACCGGTAAAAGCGACGCTGGTGTCGGTCTTGGGAAGGATGATTACGAAGTCGCGTTCGAAGCGGTTGGCGGGCAGGACTGCACCAGGGATGGGTGCAACCGGATAGGCCAAAATCCTGACCGATGTTCCGGCCAACGGACCGTCAATAAAGGACAAAACCTGGCCTTCATACTCGCCGGCGTTGTTCGAAAAATATTCCTTTTGGTCGTCCAGAATCCGCAGGAACGTGTCGCCACTCGGCATTAGCGCGGGAACTGGCCCCGTGCTGACGTTGTTGTTTGGATTGCCGTCATCGTCCAGTCGCAACCGGATCATCTGGCCAAGTGTATCCTGCAATACACTTCGATCATCGATATGTCGTGCGAGATAGACCCGAGATTTGACTCCGTATCCATACAGGTCGCCCAAAATGGACTGGCCACGCAATGGCGAACTGGCCATGTTCAAAGCCGGTTCGCGGACGACATCTTCAAACGCGCGACCGATCAATGAACGGGAACTGTCAATGCGGGTATTGACCCGGCTGGTCGCGACCGCCGATTTGCGATACTGGCCAGCCAGCAAAACGAACGATGTTCCCATCAACAGGAACAATACGATCAGGCTGATGACAAACAGCAGCGTAATGCCGCGGCGTCGATTTTGGGGCAAATTGGGTATTCGGCTTTTCATGTCTTGCTCCTCCGATAGTTCGGTACCCTCTCAAACAGGGTTGTCGATTCGGAACTGTTGTTCAGGTTCGATGGAATCAAAAACTTTGCGGAAGTGTGATTCGCAGTGTTTTCAAATCGGGGCGTTGTCAAATCGTGGTGACTTGACCGGAAAGGGTTTGGTTTTCAAAGACAAAGTTGGCCTGCGAAAAATGGAAATCAGAATTTTGCGATCAATCTCCGATCCGCGTTGTCTGTTCAAAAACGGTCCAGACATCGGGCAGATGAATGGCCATGGTTTGCGAAGGTCGATAGTGAAAATTCGTACGACTGATATTCAGGATTTCGGCAGCAAAGCCTCCGGCGAAAGTTGTTGGAGTCAAATTGAAGGTTCCGGGGGGATCCGGCCAATAAGAGGGATCGATCGGTCTAGGAATTCGGGGAAAACCGCCTGGTCCAGGTGTTACGTTCGAATCGACGAAATAGTCCCGCTGGAAATCCCATTCAGGGCCTTTCAAAGTGATGGCCCAATGAGGTCCAGCTGAATCAGTTGCGATGTACGCAGTTTCAACCTGAAAAAAGTTGATATTGTGCTGGAAACGACCGGTACCGTAATCAAAATTCACGTTGGTCAACGCCATCCAGTCACCACGACGAACATCGGCTCGCTGTTTTGAAAAAACGTTTGCTCCAGCCACCGTTGCCGGATTGGTAGTCAGTCCAGGCTCACGCATCTTGAGCATTCCGCCGTTGTAGGTGACACGGAACGCCGCATCCCCAACACCCGTAGCCGCGTTACCGGGCCAATCCACTGCAAAAATCCGGTCGTAATTCTGGGGATCGCCAGTCGCCGGAGCGGCTGTCGATGGATCGTCAATCAATGTTGGCGACGATCGGCGTTTGTAGACCAGGTAAAAACTTCTGACTTCCGAGATCACATCGTCCGCGTCACCCAACTGATTCGGCAAAGTAGCTGGCGGAGGAACGCCGGAAGGATAAGTCTTGGTCGCAACCGTTCTGCCAGTATTGTCGCGGTTGAAATCCGCAGTGCTTGGACTTGGGGCTGGCAGCGGAACGGTTCGGATGCGCGGTGTGATAACAGCCGGACAGCTGATCACCACCATCGACATCTCACCGAGGCTTTGACGCCGGGCGTTTAACACTGTTCCGGTCGATGTAACCGTTTGGTCAAAAATTGGAATGGGAAACGTCAGGTCCTTGGACAGGTACTGCCCTCCGACATTGACGGTTGGGTCCGCAAATTCCTGGTCGGTTATTGACCGGGTTTGCAAATCATCTTGCCAGGAAAACGCCGCGCGAGCCAGGGCCTTTCGCAACGGAATAATTACCGGAACCGGAAGGGTAGAAGCGGCCCTTGGGTCCGGGATCGAAGCACGCTGGAACAAGCAAGTCTGGTCAACCGCAACAGATGTGGTGCCGGGAACGACCGGCACACTGCCAAAAATCGACGTTACCATTGCTGGATGAATGAAAGGAAATGAGCCCGTGTCGTTTCCACCCGCGACCCGGTCTGCTACCCCCGATGGATCCAGGCAAAAACATCGTGCGGTCGCATTGGTCACTGGAAGATATGATCCGGCAATTACCGGATGTGTAACGATTGGAGTAAATTCCAATACTCCACGAATCGCAAGTTCTTCGGTGGCATTCCTCGCCAGATCGACCGCCTTTTCCGTATCCATGCCGACTTCGGCCTGACTGACCGCAAACGGAATCATGATCAGCACGCCCGTGACGCCAATCAGCGCCACGACAATCGCAGTCAAAACTTCGATTACCGAAAGGCCGTTGCGGCGACAGGTTGTATTGTTGGCAAGTTTCATTTCACACACCCATTTGGGTTTCAATCAAAGTACGATTCGTCAGCCGGGCTGTTTTCAGTCCTTGGCGGACGTAGTGTTTGCAGCAAATCCGCGGGCATTCAAGATTCGCAGAATCTGCAATGCAGCCATGTTGTTCGGGCCGGGGAATACCAACGGCCCCTGGACCTGAATACTGTCAGCCACGGAAACATCGCCGCTGATATGGTCCACCGTTACCCATTGAACGGT
The DNA here is from genome assembly GCA_043768885.1 of Planctomycetota bacterium. Lineage (GTDB taxonomy): Bacteria > Planctomycetota > Planctomycetia > Pirellulales > Pirellulaceae > BJ22. Next base: position 6,293 of record JAYVKA010000271.1, on the reverse strand, counting down.
GTTGTCGTTCAACAAGTCTTTTGCGGCACGGGTAAAACTAAGTGGCATTTCATAACCCGCCAACGTATTGTCGAGGCTAAAGGTGTTCTCAAACTCGTCGGTTGCGATACAAAACGACAACGGAGCAGACGGCGTGTAGGCAGTCCGATAGAGGTCTCTGGGATCCGCGCCGTCGTAGCCAAACAGATTGTTCGCTTTGGCGATTTGAACCCACGAGTTCACAAGGATTCCATTTGGAAAAACCGTATCAGCCGTTCCGTTGTGTCCGAAAATAATCATCACCGGTTGGGTATTCGGATCAACAAACTGTGGATAGGAAATTGGGTCTGCCGCATTGCCAGCCTGATAAGCCAAATCATTCAGGGCCACATGTGTCCGATCAATTGGCAACAAATCTTCGGACATGTCGGTCCAGGTGAAGTCGTTGTTGTCAACGTCCGGAATAACTGGAGGAACGCGGGCCATATCCAGAACACCCGAATAGTTCAGATTGATAATCTGTCCTCTTGGCAACGCAACGGCTGATGAAGGAATAATCTCGGGCCGCCGCATGATTCGAAATGCACCGGTACGCGGGAACGACTCAAATGGCTGACCACTGCAACCCAGAATTAATTGTGGTGGAATAGGAGGCGGGCCCGGATCCGGAGTGCCTGGTTTGGGAATAACCGTATTGATTGTAAAGCCGGTTGGCGAGTTGCTGAAGAAAATCTTGCCGCCAGGTTCGATCTTGACCCGCGAATCAAAGGGGGCATTAATTTCAACAACAAAGTTCACGCCTGCGCCACCCACGACCGTAGCCACCTCGGCGTTCGTATTGCCCGTATAGGGTCGCGGCCGACGCATTTGGTACAGCACATGGCCAGCGTAATAGACTTTGCTGCCCGTCGGAACAACCGCGCTGCCGCCCAGATTGGGGACATCACCATTCGTATCGACCAGCCGGTAAATGTTTGGATTGCGGGCAATGACAACTCCGCCAAATCCTTCGACTCGGGCACGGGTAATTGCTTCGTCAAACGCAGCCTTTACAGTCCGCGACGTCTCCCGCATTGTGCGATCTTTGGAGACCGTCCGGATCTGGGGAATCACCAACAGCGCGACCGCTCCCATGATCGAAATCACGACCAGCAATTCAATCAGTGTTGCGCCTTCGTTGGCAGAACTGCTGCGCACGGTCTTTCGCAAGACCGATCTACGAAGCGTTCCAAAATGTTTTTCGTTATGCAACATGGCTCCAACCCGTTTTTGGGCAAAGGTTGAAAGTTAAAAGTTGGGGAAGTTTGTTGGATTACTGAAGTCAGCGTTTTTCAAATGCTGCAAATGGTCAGGCAACTCCTGAAGCCCGATGCTTCCCAAATGAATCAGATAATCCTGCGGTTCGCCTGGAAAACGTGAGTCCGGCATCGCATCGCGAAAATCCGCATACGGCCAGACTGGTGACTGGAGATGTCCCATACCGTCGCCATTTCGATCGATCGGCAAGCCATCCTGGCCAATGTTTTGAACGGTAATGCTAAACACAATCGGCATGCCGCGATTGTCAACAATCTCCGGATATCCATCACCGTCAACATCGCCCAGATCTTCAGGCCTCAAAAAATGCGTGCCACGATTTCCGTCCCGATCAAAGGTGTTGTACAGAGTTACGTACAGCAACTCGCTGCTTTCCGTGATTGACCGGGCCAATTGATCACCAGTCAATACGTTACTGACTCCAGGAACCGGCAAAGGCAAGTAGCCGTTGTTGTTTTCCTTGATCCAGAATTCATTATCCAGCGGATTACCGTCCGTAAGATTGTCCGTAATTCCAGAAGTTATCTGACTGCGAATCAGCTGATATTCCGGACTCGGCCGAGTACCCAGCATTCGAACAAAAATGCCAACCCAATTACGCAAACCAACATTTTGCGGCCAGTAGGCTGAGACCTGGTCCCAACGCGCAAAACCGGTTGGCGGGGGAGGTGCCGGATCAAATACTTGTTGCGACTCAACGCTCGGGTAACTAAAAAGGTATTCCTGGTAAGCAGGCATTTCGGTACGAATCCACTCGCACATGACCCGTTTGAAGATAAACCGTTGTTGACCGTAGTCCGGAATCAGGTTGTTGTTGAGAACAGGGTAAGGCGCGTTGGCCGGCAACAGGGGAATGCCAATTCCAAAATCCTTTTGGAATCCAAAGGGCATCTGCCGTGAACCAATCGTATCCAGTTTTTCCTGAAGCAGATCCCGAACCTGATTCAATACGGATCTTGTTCTCGCGACTTGGGCATCTTCGCGTACGCTCCGAAGTGTGAGCAAAGCCAGGCTCGAAAGAATCGCAATGATGGAAATCACCATCAGCAATTCAATCAACGTAAATGCCTTGTTCATTTTCATCGTCGGTAACTCCAGCGTCATTCAAACACAAACCAAATCAGCTATTTCACAAAAATCAGCCCTTCGATTGGACCAGTCGAAAAATTCGTCAAATTATCACGTTCTCCGGTATCGATGGCGGAAATCGCCGAATTTGTTCCGGCTCCATTGAAATACTTGCCGTCCATTCCGGGCGCAATAATTTGAAAATTGTCGGCGTTGTAAAGTGTGTTCGTTTCGTTGACGTAGGGTCGAACGGTTCCTGTCGGATTAAAACCCAAAAGGAAGGATCGACCAGGTGCGGGATCTATCCCTGGTCTGTAACTGGCAAGTTCAAAATAAACCAGCGGTTCCAGTTCACCGTCAGGCAGTTGTGAGTAACCGGCAGCATACCCGGCCAGGGGCTGATTTGTGTCCCAGCTGGGATAACCGGCGAATACTGGGCCAGATGGAGTTGGTAGAAGTGGTTGAGCACGACGACGATTGACTCCTTCAAACTCGACGATCAACTCGGCCTGTTTGAAATCGAACAATTCGTCTCGTTGAACATCAAGCGTTGAAAACGCCAACTTGCTAATGTTATATGGCGGCAAGGCTTCGACGATGTCATCAGTCGGATCCAACGGAGTGCCCCTGTTGTTCATGTAAGTCAAAGGGAACTGCTTGTTTGCTGCGACTCCGGATAGCCAGAACGTGAGTGCCGATTCCGGGCCGAGGTAATCGCCAACCTGATCCCACCAAACGTCAACTCGACGAATGCCCAGGGCGTGCCCCTGAGCCTGCACTCCCTCGGAATGATTCGGCGCAATTCGGTTCAAGTAAGCAAGAAAACGGGAAGCAGAAGCAACTCGCCGGGCCGGTTCAGCACCGATGGCAATCCGTATGCGCGTGAAATCGGGAGGATAAAAACCATGTTTGGTTTTGAACGCCTCAACGGCATCGTTGATTTGCGTCATCTGGGATTGCACAGAAAAGATTCGAGCGGCCCGGCGCGCCTGCATCAACGCCGGAACACCAATCCCAACCAGGATTGCGATAATGGCGATTACCACCAGCAACTCGACCAACGTAAAACCACTTCTTTGTGGCCGAACAGTTTTCAATAACATGGCTTTTCCCCTGGACGAGATCCTGAATTTTCCCGGTTAATAATCAATTGTTTCCGCTGAATCCTATTTTTGTTTGGACAGTCCACCAATCAGCGAGATCAGCGGCATGAACAGCGCCAACACAATGGCCAACACGACCAGACCAAGGAAGATGATCATCATCGGTTCGATCAACTTGATCATCCCGTCGGTAATCGTGCTGACCTCCTCGTCGTAATAGTCCGCAACCTTATAAAGCATGGTGTCCAATTCGCCGGTCTCTTCACCGACATCGACCATGTTTACGACCAAATCCTCAACGACTGTTTTCCTGGCGATCAGGAAATAATACAGGCCGGCAATCGCGCCCAAGGCCCCGGTACCGTACAGCACGTAGAACCACAAATCGACTTTGACAAACAAAATCGAAAGGGGCGGCAGTGCCATGGTCGCAAAGAAGAAAAACGCCGTCACCGGATGAAACGACGGAATCGCATATCGCTTGAGTGGCCGGGCAATCGTTTCACCTTCGCGAATCGAGTCCGTAACCTTGGAATAAAGTTTCTCGTACATGGCATTGCCGGATGTCTCGCGAGTAATGCCCAGTCCTTCCAGAATCGGAACACCGCTGGCCACCAGGGCACCGAGAGTCCGCGTGGTACGGGCCAGGTTGCTCTTTTCCATCAACTTGCCAAAAACCGGCACCTTCAGCAGATACAAGTGCCAGCCCATTCGGCCAGCCCGGAATTTGCAGACCAGTGCAATGAACAACACAATCGAAATTGGGATCAGCGGAAACAAAAACCACAACTTGACGCAGCGATCAGAAACCGCCATCAACAGCTTGGTAATCTCGGGCAGATCAATTCCAAACTCTTCAAACATCTTGGAGAATTCCGGAATGATCTTGATCATGATGAAGGCCAAAATCGCGATCGTGAACAAAATGACCATGATCGGATAGATCAGCGCGCCAATGACCTTGTTCTTCAGCGACTGGGTTTTTTCCTTGAACTCGGCCAACCGATTGAGAATCAGTTCCAGCGAACCACCGGCTTCACCGGCCTTGATCATGTTCACGTACAACCGGTCAAACACCTTGGGGACCTTGTTCATCGCTTCGGACAGCGAGGAACCACCCTGAATTTCTTCGCAAACATCGATCAGCGCGTTCTTTAGGGCCCCTGGGCGGGATTGGTCCTGGAGAATCTGAAGCGACCGAAGGATCGGCAATCCGGCATCCTGCAGGATCGACAGCTGACGGGTGAAAGTCACCATTTTTTTGCCACCAGCCCCGCCGATGGCAAAGGTCTTCCCTTTGCCACCCTTGGCTTTTTGCTTTTCCGATTTCTGAAGGGCAATCTTCGTGACGAAGTAACCCATCGACCGGATCGTAGCCTGGGCCTCGTCCTGGGTTTGGGCTTCGATTACGTCGCGGATCTCCTGGCCTTGGGGATCCATTGCTTCGAATTGAAATACAGGCATCGCTCTGCGCCTTAAAAAAAGTCTGTGGTATCCGGATTGGGCCCGGTTTTGGCTTGATCGGCCGTTCGGGGCCTTTTGATTCGGAAAGCTAAATAGTGATCGGGCGTTAAGTTGCGTCTCCGGTCACCAGAAAAGCCGTTTACCGTGGTTACTGTTTACACAAATGAATGGAAATTCAAATTTTTGACTGTTGGGAACCAGATCCGGGAACATTTGGTACCTCTCGGCCGGAATCGCCGGCTAATTCTCGAGAATCGTTTCCCGGATGATCTCTTCGGCGGTCGTTTTGCCTTCAAAAGCGAACTGAATGCCCACTTCCCGCAAAATATTCATGCCTTTTCGCTTTGCCGCGTCGCGCAAATCATCGGCCGAGGCATTGGCGACAATCATGGCCCGCAGTTCGTCATCCATGATCATTAGTTCAAACAAGCCGATTCGGCCCTTGTATCCGGTGTTATTGCAAATATCGCAGCCCGACCCGCGGAAGAACTTCTTGCCATCCAGCGACGAACGCTTGATATCCAGCTCCGCCAGAACTTCGTCCGAAGGCTCGATTTCCTCGCGGCACGCCACGCAAATCCGCCGAACCAGCCGTTGGGCCAGAATCGCCTCGACCGTTGCCGTGATCAAAAACGTGGGAACACCCATGTCTTTCAGCCGCGTAATTGTGGTCGGAGCGTCGTTCGTGTGAAGCGTGCTGAAAACAGTATGCCCGGTCAGCGAAGCCTGAACCGCGATTTCTGCCGTTTCAATATCGCGGATTTCTCCCACCAGAATCTTGTCCGGGTCCTGTCGCAAAATCGCACGCAAACACGAAGCAAATGTAACACCAATGTCGTGATCAATCGGAATCTGAATAATTCCGTCAATGTCGTACTCAACCGGGTCCTCAGTCGTAATCAGTTTGTCTTCGATATGGTTGAGTTCGCTGAGTGCGGAATACAGTGTCGTTGTCTTGCCTGATCCTGTTGGTCCGGTCACCAGGATGATACCGTTGGGCTTCTGAATTACTTTTCGAAAACTTGCCATCGTTGGCTCGTCCATTCCGACGTTTTCCAACTCAAGCGATACCACGCTGCGGTCCAAAACCCGCAAAACAACACTCTCGCCAAACATCGTTGGCAAGATCGCTACGCGAAGATCGACAGGGTGGCCACCGACCGTCAGCTCGATACGTCCGTCCTGGGGCAAGCGGCGCTCGGCGATATCCAGGTTGGCCATAACCTTGATGCGAGTCGTAATCGCAAACGCCAGGTGCCTGGGAGGAGGCACCATTTCGAACAGCACGCCGTCTGCCTTGATGCGAATGCGAAACTCTTCTTCGAACGGCTCAAAGTGAATGTCGCTGGCGTGGTCCTTGAT
>JAYVKA010000270.1:0-5663 GCA_043768885.1 Planctomycetota bacterium | reverse complement strand
TGCGGACTACGTTCGACGACAGGGGATTGGCCCGTGGCATCACACGATGCTGTTTGGCTGGATGTCGGGAAGTAGTTTTCTTGGCTGGTCCGTTGCAGTTATTTCTGTTGCGGTATTCGCAATCATCGCCGGGAATTTCAGCTGGGAAAAGCTCTCGCAGTTTTTTCAGATCAAGTTGAACCCCCATCGTTCATTCCTGATCGGCATGGCGATGTTTTTGTTCGTCGCGACATGGGCCCAGACGATGCTGTTGCAGGAAAACTGGTGGCGGAACCACCTGGTTTGGCGATGGATGTCGTTGCTGGTTTTGGAAGCGATTTACGTGGTGGCGTTGTCGTTGAATCTGTATCGAACAAGAACGATTCGATTGGCGTTAACGGGAGTGGTCCTGGGGTTGTTTGCCAACCTGGTGACCTTGTGGATCGTTCCCAACAACTGGCCAGGAACCGACTGGGAATTGCAGGTGCTTGGTAGAGTCTTGCTCCATTGTTGTGTTGCCTTGACGTTGCTGTTTACTGCCATCGCCTTGTTGCTCAGGCCGATTCTGTTTCACGATTCGAACAAATCGCGGTTGCCGGGTGCGCTTTCGATTCAATTGGTGGTACTCCCCGTCCTGTTGTTCGGATTTGTGGCGGCGGATTTTGTCTTGCGTGCGGATTGCGGGATTTTGTTGCGAGATCGAAGCTGGCCTTTGGCAACCACCGTTGCGACGCTACGGCGCGAGCGGGTAATGTTGGCGTATTTTAATGGCACTCCCGAACTTACGTTGACACCTCACGTGAAACTGGACATCGTCGAGCATGTCTTCAAGGTGATGTCGGGCGTGAATGTCAGGGGCACGATCCGATTTGAAATCAGGGGGATGCATCCCGGAATTGATCTCTCGTTCCTTGACTTGAATTCGCCGACGTATGCGACTCGAATCTGGCACTGGCAGATTTACGGGGGGACAGTCAGCACGGCCCAGATTCAGGCGATGGGTCAAGGGAATCGGTCGGTCGAGTTTGTCCGTACTTCGATTGTGCGGTCGGAGAAAATCTCCAAAGTGGTATTAACCAGGCAAGCGATATTTTTCGGCAGTCTGGAACAGGCCTCCAATCTGAGGGAATGTATTGACCTGGAAAAATCCAGAGAGCCGAAGTGGACCATCGACCGGGAACCCGTTGAACACTAAGCGTCGGTGGACTGGATTGTTTCGAGGGATTGTCGCTTGACTCCAGTCGCAATCGTTCATTGTTCAGGTAAAGTCTGTATGGCGATATACGAACGGTGATCAGTCGTTTAACGCCAAGCCGCAGGCGTCGGCTTTTTGTCGCTATGAGTGCCGACGCCTGCGGCTGGGCGTTAAACGAAAAAATTGGGTCGCAAGACAATGCGATCAAAACTTTCCGGAGAATTGCATGGCGGAAATAGCTGTTCCGAAGGCCCGCTCGTCGGGAGTGTTTGCGTTTGCTGTTTCGTTGCTGCTGCACGCGGTGGCGGTCGTGGCGTTGATTATTTCGATTCGCAGCACGTTCGATTTGTTTGCCGAACTCGCGCTGGCGGGACTGGCCGGTTCGAGTCTTGCGATTTTGGGTGCACTGGTTCTTTCGCCGATGTTTTGGCGATACCGGGTCGTTTTGGCGACAGCAATTTTGGTCGGAGTTGCGGTCGGCACGGTCGCGATGATGGAAGGCGATGTGTTCGAAAACCCTTGGCCAAATCACCTTCCCCTGGGATTGGATTGGGGTGAATCCGCAAGATCGAAATATGACGCGAGAACTTTTTTTGGATACGCGAGCGTTTTCATTCTTGGATCCGCAATGGCACTCGTGGGCGGATTGCTGGCGGGAAAGTCGGCGCATCGGTTTCTCCGGAAACGAATGAAAACCAGAACAATCATACTGTTGGGTGCGGCGCTGTTGTTGTTGCTGGTGTCCCAGTATCAGACGTTTGTGATGAATGGAGGATTGTTTTTCCAGTCGACTGCGGCCCGAACATTTTTGACAGGTTGTGGTGCGTTGGTGTTTGTATTAGTGCCGACCATGATCCTGTTTTGGAGTCGGTCGAGCCTTTGGGCTGGGCTCGGCCCGATTCTGGTAATGCTGATTGGTTCGGTAACTGTGGGAATCACATCGTCATGGCTTCCCAGTGGTGCATCGCGCCCGCCCGTCGTTCACTTGATCGTGCTGAGTGCAGGGATGGCGGCATTTGCGGCGTTTCTGATTCTGGTCGGTTGGCCACTTCGGTTTTTGGGTATTCGTCCAGACAGGAAATCGAAAAGGCCGGGAGGAGTATCGTTTTGTTTGGCCATGGCACCGGCAATCGCGATGGTGATTTCGGGCTGGCAATTTATGTCGAATTGGGATCCGGGGGCAGTTGTGTGCGGGGACGGCTGGAAGATTGCTTCCGCGATCGCAACGGGACGAAAGAGCGGAGTTTGCCTGAACTACACAACTTCATACCCGACAGTATTCGTTGCGGAATCGGCTGAACCAGACAGCGTCGGCGAACTGTTTCGAAAGTTTTCTGACGAATACCCTGGTACTTTTGGGAGAATCGCGTTTCGGGGGTTGCGGCCTGGAATTGACCTTTCGTACCTGGAAGGGCTGCCTCCGATTTTTGGCGGTGCCTGTCCTGTTTTTCATCTCGAGCGATGTTTGTTGGATGAACAGCAGCTGGCTTCTCTCAGTCAACCAGGAAATACAGTCGTGATCATGGACGCGATTCAAATCGAGTTTGGTTTGCATGATGTGATCATAAATGGAACCTTTGATCTTCGTTGTGACAACGATGTTCTCATTGAATTCCTGAAACATGTCAATTTGGAAGGTTCTTCGTTTGGAATTAATTTTGATTTTGAGTGCATTTACGATGACGACCTTGCAGAGTTGATCAGTATCCTGGAATTGTTGTCTCGGAGCCGGTGCGTAAACGACTGCAGATTTCGGGTAACCGTTCCGGAATCGGGCGATTCACGACTGAAAGCGCTGGCCAGGGCCGAGATCGACTGGAGAAAGATTCAGCTCAACGTCTATGGGGGAGAATTGCCGTTGGAAGTCGTGCAGGAAATTCTGGGTGCGACCTACCCCGGTTTTCGGATGCCGATTCCATTCAACAATGGAAATCCGGACGAGACAAAGAAGAGATTGCGTTTGATGTTGGCCTACCCCGACCTGTACTACTACCAGATGAATTCGTACGCCGAGAACGTGCTGACACAAATCGATGGATTAAAATCTGTTGAAGGAATTCGGGAAGCTGGCTACGTCTTCGGGGATGGTGATGGCTCTGGTCGATTCGGAATGATCGCGTTGCGAAGAAAATGGCTGGACGTACTTTCCGATGAGCAAATTCAATCGACCGAATGCCTGGTAGTGGGCGGAACACCGCTTGGATCGGTGCAATCCTGGACCGTTGAAGAATACGCAGGGCTATCTCCGGTGCTTGCCAAATTTACGCAGCTTCGGGAGCTGCACGGTGATCAGTCTTGTTTCCACGATTTCGGGTTTTTGCAAAACATGACAGAACTCCGATCATTGCGATTGGTGGCTGATAAAGATTCGGGCCTTGCTAACGCGATCAGGGACTATCCGTTTGCGATGGCGAAACTGGAGCGGCTGGTCTTGATCGGCCAACCCTCGCCGGAAATCCTTGCCGCAATCAAGACTCTTCCCTCGTTAAGATCGCTGACGATCCTTTCACGAGTCGTGGAAGTCGAACCGGAAGTATCACAGAAGATACAGGAGATGTTTCCCGATTTGGATGCGAAGGTCATTCCGGTCAACCGGTTCCTTGAGTTTGAACCGGAGACACTCCAGTTGCACCGACAACGATTGCGGGACCAATTCAAACGGGAAACGGAAGGGAAATAATCGATGGCGAAACAGGGTATAGGGATTGCGTGTGCTTTATCGCTGATGTTTCATGCGCTGGTTATCGATTCGGTTCTGGTTTCCGGGACGACCATGTTTGGGATTTTCTACACCGAGGCGCTGTTGTTGTTGGGCGGATCGACCGCTGCCATGTTGGGTGGATTGGTACTGTCGCGGCGATCAAGATCAGATCGGTTTGCAATTGGCATCGGTTTGGCAACGACCCTGATCGCGGTCTCATGGATTCTTTGGTTGCGTAACCATTACCGGCTGGGCGAACACGATGATTGGTACAACCGTATTCTTTCTTTTTATGACCCACTCCCGAGGCCGGACGTCGAATGGATTTCTGCGACGTGGAAATTTGCTGCATGGATGTTGGGAGTTGTCTTGATTCTGTTTGCAATTCGGACGGTTGCGCTAAGGTCGATGAAATTGTTGGCAGCGAAGGGGTTGTCCAGGCGAGTACTGCTGGTTGGTTTGGCGGCGATTCTTTATCTGGGGTTTGTAATTCAGTCCCAGTTGCTTCGCCCGGATCAGGGATTGTTGGGTGGCAGTGTCGCACCATTGCAAAGTTTCTGGTTGCTCCCTTTTTCGATGCTGGTTGCAACGATTCTGGCCTGTTCATTGTATATGCCCCGTCTGCATCGTTACGCGTGGCTGTTGTTGATTTGCATTGGCATTGTCGGGTTTGCGATGGAAGTCACATTTCGTACGGACCTGAAAGTTCGCGGGACAATCACGTCGCAGGTGATCATTGGTTTTGCCGGGTGCGGATTTTTGTTGAGGCGACTTTCCGAGCGTGAACAGGGTGAATCGGAACCATCGAAAATCCGGATCGGGCGAGCCGTATTGGTTGCTGCTCCTGCCGCGATGATCCTGGTTGCTGGCTGGATGTTTGTGCGAAAGGTTGACGTCGGGCAATGGGTATTGAACGGGAATTATGCCCTGGCTGCCAAAGCTGCGGGATTGCGGGCACACAATATTGGTATGCGGCGAATGCCCTGGGGTATGGTTGAAACGAAATTTGTCGGGGGTGCGCCGATCGATGCCTTTGAACAAATATTGAAAGACTGGCCTGACATCGGTTTGCAGTACATGGTCATCGAAGGGATGCGGCCGGACATTGAAGTTGCACCGCTAATTGACGGAAACTGGAGAAATGTTGCTCGTGGAGCGAGATCGGGTTGGCACAGCCTGCAATTCACGTCTGGTGAATTAAGCGTTTCCCAATTGGCTGAGTTGTTGAAGCATAACGATGTCCTGATCCAGGGCGATGTCTCGTTGATCGAATCCGATGGCGGGTTGGATGGACAGTCAAAGCTGGACACTTTGCATTTGTTTGGCAAAGCTGAATGGATAATCGGGATGCTTCAAAAGTTGAAACCCAACAAGTCCATCGATACGTTGACGGTGACTATTCATGCCGAGGCGGACCGGTCGAATGCGGGAGCGTATGGTCGGGAGTTGGCGGTTATGCTGCTCGAAAATTCCTGGGGAAAGCGGCTGATCGTGAATTTCATGGTCCCCCTCGACTCGGTCGAGTGGCCAAAACCGGGGGGAGAATGTCCCTGGGAGAGCATTCAGTTCAACCTTCTTGAGGCGGACTGGAAATTTCTGCTTTCGAAAATGTCTGGTTCAAATCCCTGGCCGATACGGCTTTCGACCCGCAGGAACAATTTTGATAATCCCGAGGAGGAAGTATTGTTCCTTCGGTGCGGGATCGGATCGAACGGCCTTTTTTCGCCGATTATCTCGTCGGCATCGATTCGTGCATTTGTAGAAAACAGTTTTGACCTCAGCTTCGAG
>JAYVKA010000269.1:0-8190 GCA_043768885.1 Planctomycetota bacterium | reverse complement strand
GGGGTCAGCAGCACCGGACTGCATCATCTGGTGTGGGAAATCCTCGACAACTCCGTCGATGAAGCGATGAACGGCCATGCTTCGGAGATCAGCGTCACTTTGCACAAAGACGGCCAGACGGTGACGGTCAGCGACAACGGGCGCGGCATTCCGGTCGACAAGCATCCGAAGACGAAAAAGCCGGCACTGGAAATGGTGCTGACCATGCTGCATGCGGGTGGAAAATTCGAAGGCAAGAACTACAAAACTTCCGGTGGACTGCACGGCGTTGGTGCTTCGGTTGTCAACGCGCTCTCGCGGCAATTGATCGCAATTATCAAACGGGATGGCTCGCAATATCGCATGGAGTTTTCGCGGGGGATCGTCAAAGGCAATTTGCAAAAGGCCAAAGGGGTCGTTCGAGGAACTGGCACCACGATAACATTCACGCCCGACCCAACAATTTTCCCCAAAACCGAATTTGACGCCGAGACGATTCGCCTGCGACTGGAAATCACCAGCTACCTGCATCGCGGCGTCAAAATCTCCTGGACAGATGAAACCAGCGGCAAGAAGGAAACTTTTCAGCACGAACGGGGCCTGGTTGATTACCTCGCCAAACTGCTTGTGGAACGATCTGCCCGCCCAATCCACGAGACGCCGTGGACGTTTTCCCGCGACGATGAAGAACGGATCGAACTCACGATGCAGTGGACTGAATCCACCGACGAACATGTTCGCTCGTACGTCAACGGCATCCCCACCGGCAACGGCGGAGCCCATGAAAACGGATTTCGCGCTGGACTTGTGAAAGGCGTTCGAAACTTTATAGAAACGCACGATCTGATTCCGCGCGGAGTCAAACTAACCCACGAAGACATCCGTGAAGGACTCGTCGCGGTTGTTAGCGTTTTCATCTCCGATCCACAATTTCAGGGCCAGACCAAAGACAAACTGAACAACCCGGAACTGCAAGGTATCCTGGAATCCGCGATTCGGCCCGCTCTCGAACAATGGCTGAACACAAACCGGACAACGGCCGAGGTCATTGTTGCACGCATCATTGCCGCCTCGCGGGCCCGGGCCGCCTCCCGCGCTGCAAGCGATTCGGTTTCGCGGAAAGGCGCCGGTTCACGAGGCCCGATGCTTCCGGGAAAACTAAGCGACTGTCTTCACAGTGGCAAACGCGAGTCGGAACTGTTTATCGTCGAAGGAGACTCGGCCGGCGGCACAGCCAAACAGGGCCGCGACCGAAATTACCAGGCGATCTTGCCATTGCGGGGAAAAGTTCTCAACACCGAATCCGTCGGCCTGAAAAAGATTCTGGAGAACCGCGAGATCCAGGACATCATCACGGCGCTCGGCTGCGGGATCGGAAAAGACCTGAACGTGTCCCGTCTTCGCTACGACCGAATTGTTTTGCTGGCCGATGCCGACAGCGACGGTCACCACATTACCACTCTGCTGCTGACATTGTTCTACCGGCACATGCAGGGCCTGATCACGGACGGCAGAATCTATATTGCCCAACCGCCGTTGTTTCGAATCGACATTGGCCGGGAAACATTCTGGGCTGCCGACGATGCCGACCGGGACCGAATCGTTGCCGAATCCAACAGCCGCTCGCAACCCGAGATCACACGCTTCAAGGGGCTGGGCGAAATGGTCCCCAAAGTCCTCTGGGAAACAACGCTCAATCCCGAAACCCGTCGGCTGCTGAAAGTCGAAATCGACGATCACCTGGAAACCGACCGCGTGATGAACGAGCTAATGGGCAAAGACGCCAGCGCCCGATTCCGCTTCATCATGGACCGCGCCGAAGACGCCGAAGAAGTGGATGTGTAGGTTGCATGATCGTAGAACGGTAGCCTGCCTCCAAAACCTGTTGACAATTTTTGATGTCCGAAGACTCACACATCGATTCTGCCATGCATCTTTTGACCGCGACGGCATGGCATGAGGCAGGACATGCCGTGATGGCACTGGCATTGGGACGACCCATCCAGAAGGTCACGATCACGCCGGCCCAACAACCTGCGGGAGGCGCGCGACTGGGTGCCTGCAAAATTCAAAAAGGACGATTCAAACCGTCGGACGACTGGCTGGAAGACGAAGTCCTCATTCTTCTTGCAGGGATGGTCGCCGAAGCCCATTTCACCGAAAAATATTGCCAGCAGGGTGCGGCCCAGGATCTGCGGCATGCAAGACGACTGCTGCAGAATCGAGCCAGCAACGAGCGGCAACTTGAACGGCTCGAAAGTCGAATGCTGGACAAAACCGAACATCTGCTATCCGATGAAGGAAATGCGAGAGCCGTACAGTTGATCGCCGGGGAACTGGTGCAAAAAACAACCATCAGCGGCCGGGCCGCACGACACTTGTTTCAACAGGCGATGCAGCCGAAGTCGTGAAACAGCTTCCTCCAGCCATCACCAAGGGTGACGGACAGATTTGTTTGCCCAGGAACCTGAATGCGTGGAGGCCGAGGCATTGCATCGGCATTGGAAGCACGCAATTGTTAACGTGTCTCCGGCCCTGCCGTCCATCAGGACCAAACTCCAGACCGGGTCCAATTCCAGATTCCGGAGGGTGGCCTTCCGTAAGGACGGCCAATCGATCGTGTACGTACCGAAAGACGTGGGCTTTTTCTGTGGGGCTACCCAAAAGGTGTTTGGTTCGGCGAATCGACGGGCAAAGATTTTCGCTGCCAGTCCACATTGAACGCTTTCAGGGCTAACATGTGAGAAATGAGCAGCAATCCGGAACACCAAGTTGACGCGACACAACTCATGAGCGACGCTGCGGACGGCAACCAGCGGGCTTCCCAGGATCTACTTCCATTGGTTTACCGCCAGCTTCGAGCTATCGCCGCCCAGCGAATGAAGCTGGAGAGACCGGATCATACCTTGCAACCAACTGCCCTGGTCCACGAAGCATTTCTGAAACTGGTCGGACCTCGCAGTACGCCCTGGGCCGGGGAAGCACATTTTTTCGCGGCGGCGGCCGAAGCCATGCGGCAGATTCTGATTGATCATGCAAAGGCCAAGGGTCGCCTGAAAAGAGGGGGAAAGCGGGCTCGCGAGGCGGTTAACCTTGCGGATGTGGCAGCTTTGGAAAATTCCGATGAAATTTTGGCGCTCGACGAAGCCGTCTGTCGCTTGGAACAGCAAGAGCCTGAAGTCGGTCGAATTGTTCGGCTGCGGTTCTTTGCAGGATTGAGCATTGATCAGATCGCCGAATTGCTTCAAATCGCTCCACGCACGGTTGACAGACGATGGCAATTTGCCAGAGCCTGGCTGTTCCGTGAACTTGGCGACGATTCGGCTTAAACCTCTGCTCCATCTTGACATGATTTCTCCTGGTAAAAATGGACCAATGCGATGAATGAAAAACAACTGCGAAAAGTTCAGATCACAAACATGGCGCTTTGGGTGTTTGCAATAGCTTTGCCAATTGTCGCCCGCGCCTTCTCCAGCAAAGATCCCAAGATTTTTGAGATCTTGATGCCCATGCTCCAGTTAATACTTGCTGGGGCTTCCACCTGGATGTTCGGCGCATTGCCAAAGTCAGCAAGTAATTCGCCCCGGAACGACGTCAAAGCCAAATGAACCTGCGATCTTCCGAAATCTTTGAGAAGCTCTCCGATCTGAGCGGTCGTGAACTTGAGTCCGAGCTGTTACGGCTGTGTGGCAACGACAGCAGTTTGCTCACGGACGTCCGCAGTTTGCTTGCTGCACATCAGCAGGCCGGAAAGTTTCTCCAGCAACCTGCGGGAGATTCCTCGCCGTTTGCCGCAACCGGGATTGGTGCCTCGGGCCTGGAACAGCCCGGTGCCATGATTGGGCCCTACAAGTTATTGGAGCAGATTGGCGAAGGAGGATTTGGTACCGTCTACATGGCTCAACAAGACGCGCCGATTCGCCGGCGAGTTGCTTTGAAGGTCATCAAGCCTGGAATGGACACCAGGCAAGTGATTGCCCGATTCGAATCCGAGCGGCAAGCGTTGGCAGTCATGGATCATCCCAACATAGCCCGAGTCATTGATGCCGGCAGTACAACATCGGGGCGGCCGTTCTTTGTAATGGAACTGGTTCGTGGTGAACCTGTTACGAAATTCTGTGATCAACGACGGCTGGCCCTGCGCGAGCGACTAAAACTCTTCCAGGACGTCTGTCATGCCGTTGAACATGCCCACCAGAAGGGCATCATTCATCGCGACATCAAACCTGGCAATGTGCTTGTAACGATTGGCGATGACAAGCCAATTGTAAAGGTGATCGATTTTGGAATTGCGAAAGCAACCAGCGGACCGCTCACCGACAAAACATTGTTTACCGAGTTTCGGCAGCTGCTTGGTACTCCGTTGTACATGAGTCCAGAACAGGCCGAGCAATCGGGCGTCGATGTCGACACACGAACCGATATTTACTCGCTCGGCGTGCTGTTATACGAAATGCTTACGGGGCGTACTCCGATCGACCCCAAGCGATTGTCCACCGCCGGGTGGGCTGAAGTTCAGCGAATGATTCTTGAAGAAGAACCGTCGCGACCTTCGGTCCTGGTCTCCTCCCTCCTTTCTGACGTGGCACCCAGGTCGCCTCTTCCCTTCAAGGACAAATTGCAATGGAGCGCCTTGCTGCGAGGGGAGTTGGACTGGATCGTCCTCAAGGCAATCGACAAGGATCGTAGCCGGCGGTATCCGACCGCCAGCCAGCTGGCCGCCGATATCGAGCGATACCTGAACGATGAACCCGTTGAGGCAACGCCGCCGAGTCGGCTTTATCTGTTTCGCAAGTTCGCACGGCGCAACCGGGGTCTGCTTGTGGCATCGACGGCAGTGCTCGCAACATTGTTGATTGGAATTGTCGCCACCGGTTACGCGGCGAAGACTGCACTCGAGTTGAAGGCCCAGGCGGAAGCGCGTGAACGACAAGCGATTCGCGCGGCCACTGCAGCAGGCGCGTCTGTGCTACTTACGGAAGCGGAAGCACAAAGACTGGCCGATGGCTGGCTCGTCGAGATTGAGGAAATGAAAGCGAATGGCAAGGCCAATCAAGCGGTCTTGAGTCAAACACAATACACCGTGTGGCATGCTTCGTGGCTGGCCCAACATCAGCAACAGGAGGCAGCGCTTCAACTTGCCGCCGACATTTATGATCGAGCCAGGGACAACTTGGGCGTTTCCGATTCAGCCTTTTTGGCTCTTTGCCATCTTCGAATTCAGCTATTGGGGACCAGCGGCGGAAATCCATCGCTATCTGCTGACCTTTATGCGGATCTGTTGCAGGGCCTGACCAATGCAGACGATGGACCGCGAACAATTCCGCTTCTTCCCCAATATGCCACAGCGCTGATTGGCGCCGGGCGCACCCAGGAAGCTGTAGCTCAACTGGAATCCTACGTTGAGTTACAAAAGGCCCAACCGGCTCCGCCCTCTCAAGCGGACATAAAACGTCTTCGCTCGGCAATCGACAAATTGATGAGTTCCGGAAAGATAGGCCCCGGTTTATTGTCCAGCCTCAAATCGATCAGTGATACGGGGCGGGTGGATGCCAGCGGCACAAGCAAAGATGATCCAGAGCTCGCCAATGACTTCAAAATCTTGCAAGGCGAATGGCGCTGTGAGTTTTGGAAAGAGAGCAAGTTGCAGGAACGGATGCGAGTTGAGTTTTCCGGGAGCGAATGCCAGACAGAATGGGTTGATGAAAATGATCTGGTGATTCGCGGTCGATCGGGCCGCTTTGATCTTGCAAGAAGTGGCGGTGTGAAAGTCTTGACGACCTACCTCGATAGCAGTGCCGAGGTTGGAGGCACCTTCGTCTACCACCTGAAGGCTGACGAGTTGCGCATTGTTTCCGGAATGGTGGCCAATCAACCAAGTCTTCCAGACATCGAGCTGAGGGTATTTCGTCGTTCCCGGTAGCCTTGTCCGCCAATTGCCACTGGCCCGACTTGGCTTTCCCCGTTGTGCCAACATGAGTGAGACAACATTGACGTTTTGCTTTACGTTTTAAGGCCTGGAGGACTTTGATGTCACAAGCCGGAAACAAGACTCAAGAATATCACCGAAAGTCGCGGCGAAGGCAGCCTGCCGTTTTGCTACGGCCTGCAAAGAGAAGATTTTCCTGTCGGATGCCAGGATGGGCATGGCACTGCTGAGCAAAACAGAAACCAATCATTCTGGTTCAGCGTTGCAGGAAATCAGACTTGGCGTCTGTTTTTCAGCTTCCGCGTCAGTGTCCGGTCAAGCGAATTTGCAAAAGTCTGTACGTCTTTTTGGCAAATCGGAGCGGGGCCCGACGTTTCCATTCCGGCCGACCGCAAATGTTCCATCACGTTTCGTGATGCCAGCCTGCCGTGAACGCTCGCGTCGTCAAACACTTCGCCACGCGTTCCGATCGCGATGCCGCCCTTGTCCACAACCCGCGCCGCCAGCGGAATATCGCTGGTGATCACTACATCACCGGGAACCATCTGTTCGACGATCGTATTGTCGGCGATATCGGCTCCGTCACGAACCGTGATGATCCGGATCAAATCCGAAGTCGGCGCCCGCATCGACTGGTTCGCGACCAGGATGATTTCGATCTCCAGCCGTTTGCCGGTTCTGAATAGCACGTCCCTGATCGCTCCCGGACAGGCGTCCGCATCGATCCAAATTCGCACCGGGTTTGGTTTTTTGGGGTCCAAAATTTTGCAAACACTCAGGAACTGGTTGAAAGTGCCAAAAGACCAGACGACTGGCGCACCGCTTGTTGAAGCGGATTGTAGTCAATTTCCCTTGTTCCGGTTCTCTGGGGAAATTGATTTTCGGTGCGGGCAGAATGTTGAGCCCACAGCGTGTCGGAACTAGAGTGGACGGGTCTTTGAATCGCATGAAACAACAGGATTTCGCAAATGCCAATCTCTCGCTTCGCACTGACGGTTATCTGCTTGTTAAACACCGTGTTGGCCGGCACGATGTCGGTCGATGCCTGGCAGTTGACTCCTGCGCCGGATCGCCGGACCGACGAAGGCGTTGGGCCGTTTCCGCAGATGGTGATCAAGGACTGCATCTTGATCGATGGCACCGGAGCGCCGCCTCGCGGTCCCGTGAATATCCTGGTCAAACAGAACCGGATTGAACGGATTTTTTCGGGCGCGATTCCAGAAGGCGTGGATCATGTACTGGACGCGACCGGCATGTACCTGATGCCGGGCTTTATTGACATGCACGCCCATGCAGGGAGTCCGGACAAGGCCCCCGATGCCGAATACGTTTATAAACTCTGGATGGCGCACGGAATCACGACGGCACGGGGGGTTCCGCTGGACGGAAGCAATGAATGGGTACTCAACGAGCAGAGAAGGAGTGCCGAAAACAAGATCGTCGCGCCCCGGATTATCAACTATCAACGCCCACCTGCCGAACTGAGAACTCCCGAAGAGGCCCGCAGCTGGGTAGAGGCCGCTCCGGGCAAAGGGATCGAAGGGCTGAAACTTGGCTCGTACCGACGACCGGAGATCATGGGCGCGCTGTTGGCCGAGGCCGGACGTTTGCGTTTGGGCTCGGTCGCTCACCTGGCTCAAACCGGTGTCGCCCAGATGAATGCGATGGACGCCGCGCGGTTGGGACTGGGAACCGTTACGCACTACTACGGGCACTTTGAAGCACTGTTGAAAGAGCACACCGTCCAACCCTGGCCTGCCGATCACAACTACAACAACGAACAGGACAGGTTTGGACAAGTCGCGCGGCTGTGGGACAAAATTCATCCACCTGGCAGTCCTGAATGGAAAGCCTACTTGCAGGAACATCTGGAACTCGGCACCAATTTTGACCCGACGATGACGATCTATTCCGCCGGTCGAGACCTAATGCGCGCCCGAACGGCCGAGTGGCACGACAAGTACACTTTGCCGTCATTAATGGCCTTCTTTGAACCGAGCCGCAAGAATCATGGCTCGTTCTGGTTTTATTGGACGACCGAAGACGAAGTTGCCTGGCGAAACTTCTACCACGTCTGGATGCGTTTGATCAACGACTACAAAAATATGGGTGGCCGCGTCACAACCGGTGCCGATTCGGGTTTTATCTATGACACCTACGGCTTCGCCTACATTGAAGAACTGGAAATGCTCCAGGAAGCCGGCTTCCATCCGCTGGAAGTCATCCGTTCGGCAACCATGAACGGTGCACTGACGATTTTCGAACCGAAACGCCAACCGATC
>JAYVKA010000268.1:0-8424 GCA_043768885.1 Planctomycetota bacterium | reverse complement strand
CTGCCGATATTTTCCTGGCTCGGTTTCCGATCGATGCGGCTGGTGTTCTTCCGGCCCTATCCCAACATCCCCAATCTCGGCCGGATGTCGATGTTCGTCGCCCGCGACCCAAAACAGCTGGAACCACTATCCCAATTCCAGGAACTGATGGTGAATTAGCTTTTCGTTCCGGCTTACGCAGCCAGCCCCCAAAATTTCCCCTGCGATTGCGGTCGATCTTGCCCAATTCCCTTTCAATTGGAAAAAAAGGGATTTTGATTCTTTCCCGGTGAATGATCCGTCCATCCGCGCAGATTTCTCCCTGACGACCACCGGAACGCGGTGACTCGGATCACAGCCCTCCACATTCGAAATGTGTTTTGTGGCCGGATATTTGCCTGCCAGTGGTCGCATGGCTTCCGACATTCACGAAGGAGTTTTCAATGCGATCATTTTTTTTGATGACATCTGCCGTTCTCTGGTTCGCCGCTTCAACGACAGTTGCCTGCGGCGACATTGTCACGTCACCAACCGAAGCGGCGTGGCAATCGTCCATGACGTCCAGCAATCTGGTTGATTTCGAATCGAATAGCGGAGCCGTCGGGAACACTTATCTGGGACTGGGTGTTGCGTTTGCAAATTTCAACACGGGTGTTCCGACCTTTTGGATCGGAGCCGGCTTGAACAGCGCTCAGTCGCTGTATACCAAGACCTTTACGGGTGAAGGGGGTGGCGGTTTTTCGACAGCCTTTACCAACCCGCAAAAAGGAGTGGCATTCTGGAGTCTGGATGTCGAATTCGCCGGATCGACGGTTTCGTTTTACGACTCGGCCAACAATTTTCTGAAGTCGTTTGACTTGCAGGCATCCGGAACCGGTCACGGCCAGTTTGTCTATGGCTTCAACGGCTATATCTCGGATTTCACTGACATTGGCCGAATGGACCTGGCAGTCATCACGGCTGACGCCGTTTGGTTCGACGACGTCCAGTTCGGTGTTTCGTCAATACCCGAGCCAGGCACATCGTGGCTCGCATTAGTCTCGATCCTCGCAATTCGCCTGGCATCCAGACGGGTGCGTTGACTCCCCGGATTTTCGGAAAATCGAATCTGAAATCACGAATCGAGGAGGCTGAGTCATGAACCTGACGAAAAACGAACGGCAGCAGTTGGTAACAGGCGAGTCGCGTGGAAATTCATCGTGCCGAAAGGGGCTGGAAATCACGCTGTTTATCTTCATCGCCGTAAATCTGATTTATCCAATGTCCCGGAGCCGGCCTCGTCGTTGCTCTTTGGAAGCGTCGGGATGGCGGTGCTGATAACGTCCCGTCGCGGCAACCGGCGATTGAGCGGCGGAATGCGATTGAAACCGGGAAATCAAAATTCTGGCTTTGACCTGCGGAATACGGAATTGTGTTCAGCTACAATCGGAGATGTCGGAGGCTGTCATGACCTGTTCGTCCGGCACCAATGAACAAGGTCCAGGTGAATCACGTCTGGCTCTGTGATGAATGAAGACCCATCCGAACTGCTGGAACTGCTGACGCGGGCAACGGGCGATCCGGGTGCCTGGGGAAAACTGCTCGAGCAGTACCGGGATCGCTTGCGAACGATGCTCGAGTTGCGAATGAGTTGCCGTCTGCGAGGGCGACTGGATCCATCGGACGTGATCCAGGAAACCTGTCTGGAAGCGCATCAACGGCTGGAAGAATACCTCGAACGACCGACGGTACCCTTCTATGTCTGGTTGCGCGGACTGGCCAATCAGCGGATGATGATTGCATGGCGCAGGCATCTGGGAACCAAACTGCGTGATGCCGCCCGGGAAATCAGTCTGGACCAGCCAGCTTTTCCCGCTGCCACGTCGGCTGCTCTCGCAGCGCGATTGGTTGGCCAGATTGCAACACCCAGCTCCGCAGCCGTGCTCGCCGAACAAAAGTTGCTGCTCCAGTCCGCTCTGAACGAACTGGACACAATTGATCGTGAAATTCTGATTCTGCGACATTTCGAAGACTTGTCCACCAGCGAAACAGCAGCCGTGCTGGGGATCAGCATGCCGGCGACTTGCAACCGGTACGTTCGTGCATTGGCCCGGCTGAAATCCATTTTTAACCAGTTGTCTTCGCCCAGTTCGGAGTTTACTCCGTGACCCGGACATCCCACGATGACGAGTTGTTGGCAAGGCTTCTCGAGAAGTTGATCGCGCAGCACAAGTCCGGCGAAGAAGAGGGCCTGGGAGAATGTTGCCAGGAGCATCCCGAACTGGCGGACCGGCTGCGAGACCTGCTGCCAATGATGCTGGTCATGGAACAACACAAACCGCGCAATGATTTTGCCAGCGCGTCGGCCCGCTTTTCAGAATCGTTTCCAAAAATTGGCGATTATCAGATCCTTCGGGAAATCAACCGTGGTGGAATGGGGATCGTTTATGAGGCCATGCAGCTTTCGCTCGGCCGTCATGTGGCTCTGAAAGTGATGTCACAGCATTTGGTTCGGCATCCTTCGGCGATTGAACGGTTTCGACGCGAAGCCCGCTCGGCCGCCCGTTTGCATCACTCGAATATCGTGCCCGTCTTCGAAGTTGGCCAGGACGGCGACGTTTGTTTTTATGCAATGCAATTCATCCAGGGGCAGGCTCTCGATGAAGTCATCACGGAGTTGCGACGAATGGGCCACGTTCGGCCCGAAAACGAATCTTCGGTGTTTCAACAACTGCAATCGTCCGCTCCATCGCTGGTCGATTCGCTGTTGAACTGCGACGGGTTTGGTGCAGGGTCGGCTTCGCTTTCAAATGCCAATGATTCCTGCTTTGTAAAGATTTCGCAGCCAACTGGTTCGCAGCCTGAACCGGGTCCCGATAACAATTCCGAATCTGAAAGTTCGAATTCTGTTCGAGGCATGCAAGGCAAGGACGCGAATACTTCTACCGCTTCCAGCAAGCCGGAAAGCCATTCGCCAGCGACAACATCGTGGGGAGACGGGACTCAATATTACCGCAATGTTGCGCACATCGCCCGGCAAATCGCCGACGCCTTGCAGTATGCACACGGGAAAAATGTGATCCATCGCGACATCAAGCCATCCAACGTATTGCTGGATGCGTTTGGCACAGCCTGGGTAACGGATTTTGGGCTGGCCAAGTACGAAGAAGCGACCGACCAGCAATTTCGGAACAACCCCCTGACACTCTCAGGCGACATCGTGGGAACGCTTCGATACATGGCACCGGAGCGATTGAAAGGGAGTCACGATCCGCGAACCGATGTTTATGGCCTCGGAATTACGCTGTACGAATTGGCTACGTTATCGCCAGCATTTTCATTGCTCCAGCGGGCGGAACTGCTTGAACAGGTGACTCGTCAGCAACCCAGTCCGCCACGGAAGGTCAATTCGCGGGTACCTCGTGATTTGGAAACCATTGTGCTGAAGGCCATCGAAAAGGAACCGACGCGGCGTTACGACTCGGCAGCTGCGATGAGCGAAGACCTGCGACGGTTTCTTGCGAACGAGCCCGTCCTTGCCCGGCGAGTCGGCCCGGTCGGCCGATTCCAATTGTGGTTCCGCAGAAATCGCTGGGCCGCAGCGGCAACTTTACTGTCCGTGATGTGTCTGTTGATCCTGACGTTTGGGTCGTTGGCGGCGTCGCTGGTCTTTCGCACTCAGCGCGACCGGGCTGTTGGGCTGCGGACGGAACTGGAGGATTCGTCGGTTGAACTAAAGGCAAAATCATGGGAGTCGCACTTGACTGCCGCACGGGGCTTGCGATTGAGCCGGACGCACGGCCAACGATTCGCGGCGTTGCGAGAGATCCAATCTGCCTGTGAACTCCCTATTCCGCCTGGCCATGCGATCGATGAACTGCGGACTGAGGCGATCGGAGCGCTTTGTCTGCCCGATTTCGAAGTCGCCCACCAGTGGAATTATCCGCCGGATTCAAAAATCGTCGGCTTTGACCGCTGGCTGTCCCGATACGCGCTCTCGGATTCATCGGGGGCGGTTTCCGTGCTCGGCGTCGAAGACCAGAAGGTTCAGTTTTGTTTGTCGAGCATCGGCGAAATGTCCGAGTATGGAAGTGTCGTTTTTGCCAACGACGATGTCACCATCGCCCAGTATTCCGGAAGGCAATTGCGGGTATTTCGAATCATTGATGGTTCGGCCCGGATGAATCTGGAATGCAAAGACGTCCTGAGCTTCGATTTTGATTTTTCCGGTTCCCGGATCGCAATTGCATCGGCTTTGAATGCGATAGAAATACGCGATACCAACAACGGGAAGCTGGAACGGAAATTCGAACTGGCTGGGACACCGGATGGCAGTTGGGTGAGGTGGAATCCCAAACGGAACTCTCTTGCCTTTGGTTCTCAGTTGCTCAACATTGATAGTGGCGAATTGCAATCGATCGATGTTGCATTCCGACGGATCAAAATGACGGCCTGGGATCCGGCGGGGCAAATCCTGGCCATCATCAACGACCTGGACGAGATTTTGTTTTGGGATATCGACCGGCAACAGTGCTGGCCCGCCATACAACTTGTCGGTGGTCGCGGAATGATCGCGACATTCAACAGTCTTGGCAACCGGTTGTTATGCACGAACTGGAATCACACATGGATGCTGTTCGACGTCAGTAGCGGAAGCCCGCTGATGACCATGCGGGCTGGTCAGGCCTGGCTGCGGTTTACGCCAGATGACCGGATGGCGGGAGCCGATGTGTGGGCCGGCGAATGCCGGCTGTATCGTTTTGCAAATGGTCGTGAGCAGAGCGGGCTGAACATCGTCCGCAAAGACTCAGAGAGACAGGTTGGACTGATTTATGGCCGGCCGGTTCTTTCGGGTGACGAACAGTGGCTTTTGCAGGGATATTCGCATGGCGCATCCCGACTGATGGAAGTGAAACCCGGGTTGCAGTCGTTTCCTTTCGAGATTCCTGGCCGGCCGGTCGGGTTCGACAGGCAAGGCGGATTTTTGACGATTGGCGAACTGGGCCTTTTGCGATGGCCTGTTACGCAAGGCGACGAAGGCCAAAGAAAAATAGGCCCTCCGCAACAACTTGCGATGCTCTCGCATGCGGAAAACCCGTCGTTCAATCCGGCCAACGGCATGCTGGTTTTCCCCAGATACGGAGATCCGACTCTGGTTGGGCGTATTGACGAAAAAGGTTATCAAGAAGTCCGAACGCTTGGCCCACAACGCGATGTTCGATCGACGACAATCAGCCCGGACGGCAACTGGCTTGTTACCGGCAGCCACGGCGAAGGAAGTGGTTCGGGTTGCAAAATCTGGAACTCAAAGGATGGCAAACTGGTCGCAGAATTGCCGGTTGTTTTTGCAGGCCGGTCCCAATTTTCTCCGGACGGGGCCTGGATGTTGACGCCAGGAATCCGGCCGCAACTTTGGCGAACCGGCAACTGGACGGAAGGACCGACGTTGAACGCGATTGCCCAAAGCGGAGCCGGTTGTTTTTCATCGGACAGCAATTTTCTGGTACTTGAAGACGAGCCCGATTACGTCCGCATTTATCGAACGAATGATGGCGAGGAAATTGCGAAAGTCGCCTTGCCTGTTTCGCCATCATCGCGATTATGGCCTGTGAAACTGACAGAATCCGGTCAATTGATTTTGGTGGGCGTGGACAACGACACGGTCTATCAACTGGACCTGCGGCTGATCCGGACCGAGTTGGCGGCACTGGGCCTGGACTGGGATCAACCGGCATTTGTAGCGGATGCAATTCCAGCTGCTTCCGCCTGCAATGTCGAAGTTGATTTGGGGGAAATTGGAATCAGGTGGCAAACCGATCGCATGTTCGACAAGGCCAATGAATTGTCGGAGTCGCTGAAAATCAATGAGGCCGTGACGGTGTTGCGGGAGATCCTGGACCTGGAACCCGACCAGGCCAACGCGAATAACCTGCTCGCATGGTTGTTGGTAACGGGCCCGCAAGAAATGCGAAATCCCGAGGAGGCGATCAAGTGCTCTGAGCAGGCAATCAGGGCCTCTCCCGATAATTCGTCCTACTTGAATACTCTTGGCACGGTTTGTTATCGGGCCGGTCGATGGAATGAGGCGAGTGAGGCTTTGAACAAAAGCACCTCATCGGGCCATTTGCCCAGGGAATACAACCTGTACCTGCTGGCGATGTGTCATGCCCAATTGGGACATTCGACAACGGCCCGTGAGTTTTTTCTTCACGCCGAATCCGGAATGCAGGCCAACCTTGCCCAACTCACGGGATCGGCTCGCCGCGACCTTTTGGGTTTTCAGAAGGAAGCAAGCCAGACTTTGGCCGAATGCGAAAAATGATCTCAACAAAAATCCCCAAACAAAATCGGCGGCGTCTTTTCCATTGCGGAATTTCAATGAACGAAACAATCTCGAAACTTGTCGTTCTCCTTGGACTCTGCGTTTTGAATGCGTTATTCGTGGACATGACAGTTGGCCAGTCACCTGCCAATGCGGAAAACAAAAAGCGAGTAGCTCAGGCCGCCGACCTGCCTGAATTCACTTATACGATGCCTGAAACTGTTGCCGATGTTGTCACCGACGATACCGTCTTTGCCTCGTTTGCCTCCAAAGTCCGCTCCGACGTTGAAACCGTCTTTCGCGACCATGTGATCGACGACAAGGCGACAGCCATTCGATTGCAAACAACATTGCTGGAACTTGATTTACTCGCTGGAAACAACGCAAAAGTCCTGGAACGGATCGAACTGGTTCGGCAGCTGAATTTGAAAACGGTTTCAGGGCAATATTCCATGGACGATATCATTTACTTGTCAATTCTTGACACGAGGCAGAAAACTGGTGTCGGCAGCGGTGATGAATTCCAAAAAGCGCTACAGGTTTGTGCATTCGAACGGTTGCACCAGTTCAATTGGACTGAAAATGGCCGTCAAATTCGTCGCGACGCGCGAATGTTTGACATGTTCAGCGAAGACTTCGTTTTAGGCGCGATTGGAAACACCCTGGAAGCGGAAGCCCGAAAAAATGACGGCGCGATTCACCTCGAAAACGCGTCGCGCGCGGTTTCCCTGCGGGTACTGTTGAAGCTGATCATTCCGTCCAGGGCGGCATTTGGGCAGGCCTACAACGATTTCATTGCCGCTCACAAAGCTGCCAGCGGAACTGCTGAAATCGACCGCAGTATCTGGACCGATCGCAATGTTACGCTTACGAATGATCAGAACCTGACCCCGGTTGTGGTTGCCGTCTGGGATACGGGGGTCGACACCAGGCTTTACCCGAACCAATTGTGGACGAACCTGCAGGAGACCCTGGATGGAATCGACAACGATGGCAACGGATTCGTTGACGACATTCATGGCGTCGGGTTTTTGAATGATGTCGAACCGACGAGCGAATTGCTATCGGCAATCGACGATTCGGGAACAAAAATGATCGCGGATGAGGTTCTATTCCTGAGGGGAATGGCCGATTTCCAAAATGGCAAGGCGACACCGGCAGCTGGATTCGCCCAAAAAAGAATCGAGTCGATGGCTGGCCCAGGTCCAGAAGGACGGGAAGCTCTAATCGACTCCCAAAATATTTTTCATGGTTATGTTCACGGTACCCATGTCGCCGGGATTGCGATCGAAGGGAATCCGGCCGCGCGGCTGTTGACGATTGCGCGAATATTCGATCTGAAACGGAGTGGGCGTTTACCGCCAACGGTTGAGTGGAGCAAAGAATTCTCCAAACGCGCGAATGAAATCTCGGCGTACCTGAAAACCAGTCACGTTCGTGTCGTAAACATGAGCTTTGGCGATGATCTCGATTTTTTCGACAGCTTGCTGAAAGAAAACGGAATCGCTAACGACGACGCCGATCGGCGGAAAATCGCGACTGAGAGTTTTCGAATCTATCGTCAAGCATTGACCGACCTGATATCGGGCTGCCCGGAAACCCTGTTCGTTTGTTCCGCAGGCAACAGTGACGACGACGCGAATTTCACCGGCCGGGTCCCTCAATCCATTGACTTGCCAAATCTGATCGCCATCGGAGCTGTCGATAGCCAGGGCCAGGCCACCGGCTTTACCAGTTATGGCAAACGGGTAAGGTTTTACGCCAACGGGTCAAACGTCGAAAGTTTCATTCCTGGTGGTGAGAGAATTGGAATTTCCGGAACTTCACAAGCCGCACCGCAAGTAACCAACCTTGCCGCCAAGCTTCTCGCCCTCGATCCAGCGCTTTCGGTTGCGGAAACGGTTGGTTTGATCAAGGACGGATCAAGCCCCGGTTCAAACGCCAATATGGCACTGGTGAATGCAGTACATTCAATTCAATTGTTGCCCCATCGGCACAACAAGGGATCGTCATCCCGTTTGCCAAACAGTCCAGACTTCGAGTAAGCATCGGTCGGCTTACGGTCCTGTTTGAAACTTGCAAGCGACCTGAAAAACGGTTGCACGGGCAAAGATTTCCTCCAGAATCGCTCTGCTCAAGTCTTA
>JAYVKA010000267.1:0-6910 GCA_043768885.1 Planctomycetota bacterium | reverse complement strand
TTTCATGTCGGAAGGCAAAGTGGAAACCGAGGGAGTGCAGGCCCTGGAAAAACACCTTCTGCAGGACTGGGTGATTACGGCTGATGAAGCGGAGATGCTTTTTCAGATCAACCTGAAAGTCGGACAGCAGGATGAAAGTTGTCCGACCTGGACCGATTTGTACGTCCACGCCATTTCGCGTTTCGTCGTGTTCGACATGAATACGCCGGGCGAAATTTCGGCGGAAGAAGCCGATTGGATCCAGAAACACATTTCGGTGGACGGGATCATGTCACCCAACGAAATCAAGCTGTTGAAACATATTCGGCGCCACGCCACGAAGTGTTGTGATTCGATGAAAAAGCTGTTTGAATTCGCGGACATGGCGGACGTCGAAGATTGAGCCGTAGGATTGTCCTGACCCTCGCGCAGTAAACCAGAAGGCAGTTCAAAACCCGTTGGCTTTGGCTTCCAGCCGAAGCGGAGACAAGAAATGCTTTTGGCTGAAAGCCAAAGCCACCACTGAACTACGCGGGACTTGCAACACTGGAAACCATGCGGCCGTTCAGTTTTCGGAGCAACTCCGGTAACTCGGTCGCGTAGCGGCGGCTGATCACGAGCGTCAGCGGCTCTTCGCCGGAACAACCCAACACCAGATCGCTGGTCATCGTTCCCGAAAATATTTCCAGTGAATGGTTGTCGTCGGAAAGTTCAAACTGACGGACTGGAAAAATCCAGGAAGTGCGATGAACTCTCCATACGTTTTCCGAATACGAAATCGTTACTCGGGTGCGGGCGGAGAGGCCGTGCCAGGGCTCGCGCAGAAAACCGGTCACCGGTTGCGAACCGCCTTGCCATTTCCAGCCGAGCAACAGGCTGGTTGCATAATCCACCAGGATCGTGCGGTAAAAGGTGACTTGTCGCGTGACCCAACGAAACACGACCGCCGCTGCAACGAACAGGACGAGGTTCAGGATCGTCGCCAACAACGGGCTGAAGGCATACAGCGCCATCATCGCGCCACTCACCGTTTTGTTTCCCGTTTCAAAGATGGCATCGACCATTGGGAAGGGTGTCATCCAGATCAACAATTCAAAAAAGACCTTCACCGCGTTGATCACGATCACGTTGATCACCAGCGCAGTGTACAGCAGCATCTCCGTCGTCATTTGACCCAGCCCGGCGGCCACCGGTAGCGGGAAGATGCTCTCGTCGACCACTGCTTCGTTTGTTGATGCCGCAACGAAACGAACGGCAAACAAAATGATCAGGACGCTGTACGTTTCGGCTTGCTCGGCCAGTTGAGCCAGCGGTTTGGTGACTTTCAGGAATCGGGGAAGGCTGGTCAGGATCGTCAGCGTCAGGAAAATGCCGAAGACCCAGGGATTGTTGAGCGGCCCGTTCGCATCCAGCCATCCACGCGCGGGCAACCAATCCGGACCCCACATCGCTAGCGCCGACAAACAGGTCATTCCAAAAAAAGGCGACAGTGCCAGGGGTGCGGCAGGCCCCAACCAATCCGCGACTTGTGTCGAGAGTTCTCCAGCCGTAGCCAATTCCGACTGCTTAAACGGACTCTCCTGATTCAAAAAATCTGCCGGTCCCGGCGGAGAACCAAGTTGGTTCGTAATGAAAGCGACCGACGTTACCTCAGGTGATACTTGAATTGAAGCTGGCCTTGGTGGACAGGCGAGTTCGACCAGCAAAACCAGGGACAAGGCAATCAGCAACAGGGAAATTAGAAACGATTGCCTCTGATATTTCATTCTCGGATCCTGGCAAACTGGATGAAAAAACGGGCGCCTCGCCCTGGTAACCATCAAAAGTTGAAGAGCCGCAAGTCAGCTGGTGCAAACAGTCTACAAAGTTCAGATCCACTGAGTTGTGTTTCGACTGGATCGGCATCTGGCCGCGACGTGGTTTGTCGTAGGGCTATTCCTGAAGCGAATCGCGTTCCGACCTTGCATCAGCGACAAACCATGCGATCCAGAGCAGAACCATGACACCACCGGCGATCATGCCGGCCATCAGGTGAGGCCCAAGAAAACTGTACAGCCAGTCAAACTCCCAGTTGGGTCCCGAGTTTTTCAAAACGACTGGCCAAACGACAGCGTTGCATGTTCCGCCAAACATTACTGCGCCAGTCAACAGAAAACCTGGTAATAGCAAGAACATTTTTGGACTCAGGCCTTTCAACCCTGGATTCACTAGATCGCTGCGACCAATTGCAAGGCAGGCAAACCCGATCGCCGCGCAAAAAAGACTGAACAGGGTCAGAGGTGGAACGAGGCTGATCAGACCGACGATCACGAACAAAACCACCATGACACGACTGCGACCGCGCGATCTTTTCCAGTCCTGTTTCGAACCGGTTTTCGATGCCGGCGGTGCGTAAGGGTTGGGGCCAGGCTGTTTGTCATTGGCTTCCGTCACTTTGACTTTGCCTCCGGGTCATTGGCGCGTTTGTCTCCCTTCACAAACCAAACACACCAAATCATTGCCATCACAACTCCGGCAATCATTCCAACGACCAGATGCGGGCCAGGCACTTTGATAATCAAATCGGGCTGGAAAACCGCCGGATATGCGTTGTACCAGACGACTGGCCAGACGATCGAATTGCATGTGCCTGCAAACATGACAGCGGAGGTCAGTACGAGGCCAGGGAACATTAACAGGGCAACCGCAACGGTCCGGTTGGTGTGGTCCACATTCGGATCGGCGTGTTTTGTTTTTTCCGCAATTACCAGGAACAATCCCCCCAGGACCATGCACCCAAGGGAAATGTATGTTAACGGTGGAATCAAACTCAGCAAACCAACAATTGCGAACATGACGAACCAGCCCCGACTCCATTTCGTGCGGTGTTGAGTAACGGTTGGAGGCAATTGTCCAGCCGGTTTCGTAACGGAAGCCTCGAATGGATTTGTATTATTCGGCGGTCGTGATTCAGAATCAGGCATATTGGAAACCACCTCAAAAAAACCGGATCACTCATTCCACAAATTAGCGACTTTGTAAGGCCCGCCCGGTTGTTCCCAGAATGTGCCGTCAACAAAACGGTAGTGTTGGTCGAGCGCGGCGATGGATTTCATTTGTGATTCGGTCAAGGCAATTTCGGCGGCGGCCAGGTTTTCCTGTTGATGGATGAGTGTGGCGGACTTGGGAATCGGAATCGTTCCGCGCTGGATGGCCCAGGCAAGCAGGATCTGGCCGGGCGTTGCCGAATGTTCGCGGGCGATCGCGACAATTGGTTCGATATCCAACAGCGACGGTTCGTCCGCGCGTTTCATTGCATCGGGACGGTCGGGCGAACCCAGCGGTGAATAGGCGGTCAGGATGATTCTCCGCTCGCGGCAGAATTCCAGCAACTGATTCTGTTGTAGCAACGGGTGCAGTTCGACCTGATTGACCGTCGGAACAATCGAAGTGTCTTCGATCAGGTTTTCCAGTTTTGTAATGCTGAAATTCGCAACACCAATGTTGCGGCACAAACCGGCACGTCGGCACTCGTCCATTTCCATCAAGGTTTCGGCCAGGGGCACCTGGTCCAGAGACAAAAACCCGACACCGCCTTCCGGACGACGTACATCGAATTCGTGAGCGACGGGCCAGTGCATGAGGTAGAGGTCGAGAAAGTCCAGTTGCAGGTCCGAGAGTGTTTCCTCCAGTGCACCGCAAACGTGTTCTGGCCGATGACAATCGTTCCAGAGCTTGGAGGTGACCCAAAGTTCCTCGCGTTCGACGCTGCCTGAATTCAGCGCGGCAGCAAACGCCTCGCCGATTTCCGGTTCATTGCCATAAATCGATGCGCAATCAATATGCCGATAGCCGATTTCGATGGCGGCTGTCACGGCTGCCGACGAAACCTCCGGAGTCATTTTCCAGGTCCCCAGGCCAAGTACAGGCATCTGGTCGCCGCTGTTTAGTTCAACGCTCTTCAACGGATTATCCCCGGACAACTCAATGATTTGGCGAAAAAAGGCAAACATGAATCTTTTTGATTATGGCAAACGGTCGCCAAACCGCGAGTCCCTTGTTATTCTCTGTTGATTCGCCCACTGACATAGTCGCAATGCAACGAGTCCCTCCCGGAGTTTGTTCGATGGATCTGGAAACGACAAAAAAGGCTCCATTGGTCTATTGGCTGGTGGCTGTTGCGGTTTCGTTCTGGAACCTGATGGGTTGCATCATTTTTTTCAGTGCGATTCTGGGAGGTGAAGCGATGCTGGAAGGGATGACCGAAGTGCAAAAGGAATGGGCACGTTCCCTGCCAGCCTGGATCTATGTTGTGTTTGGAATTGCAATCGTCTCGGGTGTCCTCGGGTGTGTGTCCCTGTGGATTCGGAAAAAGGTTAGCTTTTCACTTTTTCTGATTTCGCTGGCGGCAGTACTGGTTCAGCAAATCTACTCGATGTTCATTGCTGGCGGGTTTCAGGTGATGGGAGCCCAGGGGTTAATCATGCCAGGAATTGTCACGGCCATCGCGTTCAGCACGGTTTGGTTCTCGATGTTCAGTCTGCGCAAGGGATGGCTGAATTGAGCCATGAGGTTTGCGAACAATCCAGGCAAGCGTTGGCCGTCGGGCGCGACACAAAAAAACAGCTGCTTGGTTATTGGTTCTCCACCGGAATGACAACTTCCTGATCTGTATCGATGTTCAGATCGATACAGGCGTGAAAAATGCGTCCGCGATCATCAAATTCGCGGGCCAGTTCCAACATCAAATTCGGGTTGGGTTCGACCATTTTTTCAAAAAAGACCTTGCCGTTAACCTTCACGACGACCGGTTGGCTAAAGTCCACCAGGTTGGGGTGCAACAACAGTTTCACGTTTCGAACATTGTTGCTGGTGATTTCGATTCGATTGTCCCCGGTGTTTTTTGCGAGCAAAGTTTGTAGGTCAGTTGAGTCGGTACGTGGAGCGATTTCGACCCACTGTCGCAGGTTCCAGCGTAGCGGTCGTTTTTCGAAATAGACCGTGTGTTCAGGCCAGCCTTTGATCTCCCAGGTTTTGACGAATTTCATTTCGCCACCCTGACTGATGTAAACCGAATCGCGATACAGATTGCGGGGATGATCGTTGAAGAAGCCGGCCATTGCTGGCAACTCATCCTGGTAAATCGTGTGCCCGCCGTTCTTTTCCACAAACTTCCAGTCCAGCCCGTGCTGCTTTCCCCACTCGGCGTTGGTACGGTTGTCGGTGTTGATGCCGTAGGGTTCGCTGCTGCCCCAGATGGCATAGCCCGGGACGCTGAGCAGGTTTCCGATCGAACCGTTTTCGACGAAGTCATACCCGCCGCTTTGCGGCGAGACTGCACCGAATCGATCGGGCAACATTAATGCGGAGCGAAAACTGAGGTGGCCCCCCATCGATTGGCCGGTGATGTAAATCCGGTCGGGATCAACGGGGAACATGCGCTGCAGTTTCGAAATCGTGGACAGAATCAGCGAGTTGCCGATGTGACCCCAGCCGCGTCCGGAGCACGGCGCGACGACCAGTGCGTTCATTTCTTTGCTCACTGCCGGGGCGTACGCGTTCAGATACATCTTCGCGACCGATTCGGCGCGCTCGGGGCTCATCGAAGAATTCCCGCCGTGCCCAACAACGACGATTGACAAGGGCTTGTCCCCCGCCAGGTTTTCGGGGACGAACAGCAGGAACTTGGAGCTGTAGTCTACGTGGTAACAATCGATGTCGTGGGCGGAATATTTGCCCAGGAGTTCTTTGGTGGCAGGGTAGCAGGTTCGCGGAGCCCGCAATGCGGTTTCCATTTCGGCAAGAGTCTTGACTCCCAGCTCATCGAGTTTTTTCAGCAGTTCATCGGTGGCGCTTTCATCGGCTTCGAATCGCTGGTCGATGTAGGCGTCGAGCAGTTCTGAAACGGACGATTGTTGTGATGACGCAACTCCTGCACCCAGGAAGAGCAGAACGGCCCATGCAATTCCAGTGCAAGCGACTCGGGACATTTCTTTTTTCCGAATAGTGAATCGGGATACAAGCGGAAGGTTATCTCGCTGGCCAATTCGGCAGCTTCATTTTCTTTTCGACATTGCCAGTGTGTTCGCTGTAATGTCGGTCCATTTGAACCAGCAGTGCACGAAGGCTGCGGAAGGGATTGCCTTTGACGCGTCCTTCGAGATCCACGCCGTCCAGCAGATACGCGAACCGTCGATTGAAGGCTTCGACCCGTTCGGTCTGTCGGGCTTCTTCGGCGCCGTTCCAGTCCGGATGGGCGGCCTGATACTGGTCAGGCATTTGTTTTGGGTTCAGGTCCATGACTGGAATTGCGGGGTCGAAATTATGGTAAATACCGGAAAAGAAACCGAGCTCGC
Organism: Planctomycetota bacterium; assembly: GCA_043768885.1. Classification (GTDB taxonomy): domain Bacteria; phylum Planctomycetota; class Planctomycetia; order Pirellulales; family Pirellulaceae; genus BJ22. Next base: position 596 of record JAYVKA010000267.1, on the reverse strand, counting down.
GGCCCATCATGTGTTCGGCGTTCCAGCGCGGCGTGTGGCTGCCGTCGCCCGGCACGAAATTCATTTGTTCGACGGATAGCGGAGCAAAGACTTCGCGCGAAATCCTGCAGGCGGCTTCCTTTCTGGCATACAACTCCGCCATGTCATCGCCCATTTGACAGGGTGCATCGCCTAACGAGACGAACTCTGTTTCCGTCGCTGCTTTGGTTTTGGATGCGGAAGCGGCCAGGGTATTGTGAGTGACAACGCGCACTTTCGCATTGCCCACGGAATCGAAACTGCAACCGGCCGGGATGACAATTATTCGAGGGTGGAACATGTCCGCAATGGATTGAAGTGAATCAGCGTTGGGGATAATTGCCGTGAACAGGATTGCATCAGCAGCGAGAATCGACTCGGTGGCCGCGGAATTGGTTTTCATGGCTGTTAGGAGGGATTCCGCTGTTGCACCTCCGGTGTCAACAATCCGGACTCCATCGATGACGATCAATGAAACAAGTGTCGGCTGGTTTTCAGCCGTTGCCAATTCAACTGGAATTCTGGAAATTCGAACAGCGTTCGCGGATGGACTGGAATTCTCCCCGGCGGTGCTCCAA
>JAYVKA010000266.1:0-22346 GCA_043768885.1 Planctomycetota bacterium | reverse complement strand
TTACGTTCCATGGCGGAGCCGACGATGATGTGCTGCAGAATTTCGGGTACGAGACCAGTGGAATCGTGTTCACCGGCGACGCGGGTCAGGATTTGCTGGTCAACTCCGGCAGCGCGGTGACAGGCATCAGTTTCTCGGGTGGTGCCGATGACGATACGCTTTTGAATACGGGTAATGATGTTGTACAGATTGATTTCACGGGTGATGACGGTGCCGATCTGCTTCAGAACGACGGTTCCGGAGCAGGCACGATTTCGTTTACCGGCGATGACGGTGCGGACATCTTTGTGAACAATGGCCAGGCTGTCGCTTTGATCATTTTCACCGGCGACGATGGAACGGACATTCTGCAGAACAATGGCAGCGGAATTGGCTCAATCAATTTCACCGGCGGCGGCGACGATGATATTCTGCAGAACAACGGCAGCGCGGTGCAGATCGTATTCAATGGCGGTGGCGATGACGATACGCTGCTGAATAACGGCGACAACGTCGGTTCGATCGTGTTTACAGGCGACACCGGAGCAGATTCACTGGCCAACAATGGCAGCTCTGTCGCTTCGATTACCTTCACCGGTGGTGGCGATTCGGATGTTATGCGGGTCAGTGGAAGCGACATCGGCAACGTCATTTTTGTTGGCGGCGATGGGGCTGATTCGATGATTCACGATGCCGCCAGTGCGGTTGGCAGCGTAGTCACATTCAACGGCGGTTTGGGAAATGACCTGGTCGCATGGCTGGGGACCGGTGCCGTGACGCTGAATCTGTTTGGAGAAGCCGGCAATGACACGGTGATTGTGCGCGGAAGCGGAACCCTGAATTTGAATGGCGGGTCGGATGACGACTATTACCTGTTCCAGGCGAATCCGGTTGCCACTGTGACCATCATCGAGGTCTATTCCGGTTTGGGGGACTTGAGCAATGACACGCTGGATTTCTCCGCGTTCAGTGGCGGTGCGTTGAATCTGGATTTGCGATCGATCGTGGCTCAGTCTCAAAGTGCAAACCTGTCAGTTCGCTTGACTGATGGTCAGGGAATCGAAAACGTGTACGGTACCCAGTTGGGCGACACTATTTTTGGCAACAGTCGCGACAACCTGATTAGCGGTGCCGAATACCTCGAACCAGTGACTGGTCCGGTCGCCGGGCAAAGAATAAACGCCCAGTGGGTGTTGCTGGGTTTTGATTCGGCAACCAGCGTTGCCGAGGGGGAACATGTTTATACGGCTGGCGAGAGAAATCAGATTCAGGCTTCGATGGAATCTGCCTATCACGGCCCGAACTCGGTACTGACTGATCCCTCGACATGGTGGTTCAACGTTCGGTTTACGCAGAACTTAGCAGACATTCCTTCGGGAAGCAGTTATGTGACGATTCGTTTCAACGATACTCCCTCGTCAGGTCGTCCGGGTGGGGAAGCAAGCGAAGTGGACCTCGGAAATCTGAACCTGGGGGGCACGGCAGTTGTTCAGGTGAACGGATTGCTGGGCGGCACATTGGCTTCAGCGGATGCGAAATCAATCTCGGCAGATACGCTTGAGGGGAGCGTGAAGGTCGGTGCCCGGAAGCCTACAGCGACCAGTGAAAACTTTGTCGCCCTGTCGGCCAAAATCGCATCGCATGAGCTTGGACACCTGATGGGACTGCGTCACTACGACACCTACGGTCCGATTGGATTTGGCATCAACCCAACACCCGGTGCGGCTGGATACACGCCGACTTACGCGGGGCCGGCGGGAGCTTTTGAAGCGATCGATCACCTGCTGGGTTCGGGCGCATCGATCGGAACAGACCGCTTCAATGATTTGCGGCAGTTGTTCTTTGGCGAGCGGGAGGCGGTGAAACTGGCGTATGCCAACAGCAATCCTGCGGACGTCAATGTCAACGAGACCACGGGCTCGCACAATTCGATCGCGACGGCCCAAACGATGACCATGGCGACGGTGACCGTGCCGAACACGCTGGCGACCGGGCTGAATTCCGCAAAGGTGTTCAGCGTACAGGCGGCAGGAGTGCTGGGCGCGATTGGATTGAATGGAAGCGGAATCAGCGAAAGCGATTTCTATTCGTTCGCGGGCCGACGTGGCGAGCTGGTCAATATCGAATTGAGTTCCCTGTCGCTGCGTGGCAATCGAAATGGAGTCGACCTGTATGTCGATTCCATTATTCGGGTCTACGATTCGCTGGGCAATCTGGTTTCGTGGTATGGCAATGATGCAGTCAACGATGACGAGTTTGAAAGTACGGACTCGGTAATCATCGACCTGATTCTTCCGTCCGATGGAACGTTTTATGTCGAAGTGGATACGTTTGTGCGTTTGTCTGGATCAGGTTCGTATCAGAGCGCAGTGGATTTGCGTGCGAGCCTGGAAGCACAGGCTACGCTGACAATAGCGGAACAGGAACTGCTTTCGCGATTGCAGGATTCGCTGGATGACAGCGACATTGGCACCTACCAGCTGTTTGTCTACCGGTTCTCACATGCCAATCCCAGCGATGGCGTTGAGACGGTCAAGGGGAACGGCGGAACCGATATTATTAGTGGCGGACCTGGCGACGATTTTTCGACAGAACTTGATCTGGGTCCTGCGGCAACCGCCGACAGCGGCGTTGCCTTTGTGCGCAACGTCACGTTTACCGATCGGGCCGCCAGCGGCTGGACCGTGTTGGCCGATTACGGCGATGGAACCGGGAACCTGCCAGTTGCGGTTACGCTGAATGGATCGGGTCAGCCGGTGTTGCATCTGAATCATGTGTTTGCCGCAAATGGCACCTACAACATTACGGTCACATTGACAAACGACACGGGTGCCGTAACGGTTCGGCATCTGGTGGTCTCGGTTGCTGATGTGCTGCCGGTTGTTTCGATCGACTCGGTATTGACTGCTGGCGGGACAACTCATGTTGAGGGGTCCGCGGTAACAGTGACGACATCGGCCTCGGATCCGTCCGGAGCAAGCAGCACGTTTCAGTTTCTCTACCAGGTATTCAAGAACGGATCGACAACAGTATTTGCGACGGTTTCGGGCACGGGACTGAACAGTTTTGGCTTCACACCGGACGACAACGGCAGCTACGAAATTCGTGTACGGGTTACCGATGCAGATGGTGACGTGTCGACAGCAATGCGTACCATCACGGTCGGGAATGTTGCGCCAGTGATTGGAACATTTGCGGTGTCTGCGACGGGAAATCAGGGTAGCGCGATCAACTTTGCGTCCAGCGCTACCGACGCCGGAGTTAACGATACCCTGACATATCTGTGGAACTTTGGCGATGGCAACACGGCGAACACGTCAAACGCCAGCCATGTTTACGCTTCCAGTGGAACGTTTACGGTGACGCTGACAGTAACCGACAATAACGGAACTGCAACTTCGCTCACGCAAACGATTTCCATTGCCAATGTTGGCGGCCCGCCAACGGCTTCCAACTCAACTTTGTACGTGGTGGAGAACTCGTTGAACACGACGGTTGTTGGATTTGTAACGGCGACGAATCCGGCGGGTGGAGCCCTGGCTTACAGTTTGACAGGTGGCACAGGGCTGTCGGCCTTCACGATCAATTCGGCGACGGGAGAAATCCGTGTGGCCAATGGTAGCCTGCTGGACTACGAAACGAACCAATCATTTACGCTGGAGTTTACGGTTACAAACAGTCATGGTTCGGCAACAGCCATAGTGACGATTCAGTTGCTGAACCAGGCCAGCATCACGGGAGCGGTGTTTGTCGACATCAACAGCAACGGGTTGATGGAGGCAAACGAACCAGGAATCGATGGTGTTACGGTTCAATTGCTCGATCAAAACGGCAATGCCGTGTTGGGAGCAAACGGCCAACAAATTACGGCAACTACCAGTTCGGGAGGTTTCTATCTGTTGGAAGACCTCAATCCGGGGATTTACCGGATTCGTGAACTTCAGCCGACGGGTGTAACCGATGGGGCCGAAATCGTTGGTTCGTTGGGAGGATCACTGGTTGTCAATGATACGATGCAATTGACCCTCGTTCGGACCAATGCAGAACATTACAACTTTGCTGAATTGGGACAGCAGCCGACCAGTGGTGATACAGCCGGAATCGGATTCTGGCAGAACAAACACGGCCAGGCACTGATTACTGCCGGGGGAACGGCATTGGTCAACTGGTTGAACAGCAATTTCAGCAATGTCTTTGGCAACACGTTTTCGGATGGACAGGGCGGAGATAATGGTGCTGAAGTTGCGAAGTTCTACAAGGAACAGCTGTTCAAAAAGAAAGCCCAACATGGATCAGGTCCAGCCAAAGTCGATGCCCAATTCATGGCAACAGCGTTGGCAGCGTTCTTCACCAGCAACAATCTGGCAGGGAACGTGGCGTCTAGTTACGGATTCAATGTGACGCAGACGGGAATTGGCACAAGAATTATCAACGTCGGTAACAACGGCGCGGCATTCAACGTTGCCAATGGGACCACGCTGACAATCATGCAATTGTTGTTGGCAACCAACAGCATGACCGATTCGCCAAACTGTATTCTCGGCGCCGCCAGGATTTACGACCTGGACGGCGATGGAGTAATCAGCGCCTATGAAGCCTCGCTTCGCAACATGGCCAACTGTGTGTATTCACAAATTAACGAAGTGTGATGGAAATTGGGGCAAATGCGCAAACTTTTGGCAGGGTGAAAATACCGGTCAATAAAGAGTAAGTGAAACTGGTGCAATCGAATCGCCAAAGAACTCCGGACCGGCTCCTTCACCAATAGCCGATCGGGCGGGAGAAAGACCTGTCTTGGTCAATGGACTGGAATGGGCACAGGGTGTTTTGGAAAGGCCGTCCAGAATTGATACATTGAACGTGGTTCCAAAATGCAGAAGCACCATTTTGATGGCTGAAACAAACATGATTGGTTCGCCCGAAAATTTACCTGAGGGGTAGAGAATTGCAATGAAAAAACGGAACAAGCTGAATCAAAAACAGCTAGGCGGAAAATTTGACGATCAGGCAACGGCACTGCACGAGAGCCATGTTGCCCAGGATAATGACGTCGTCACGGCGGGCGCGGATCATTCCCGGACCGTTGTGGGAACCCAGGAGACGATTGACGGTCAAAATCCGCGGGGGCTGACCGGCAAAAAAAGCGATGCTGCATACCAGGCGAATGTCGATACCCGACGCGACGCGCTGACGGTGGATTCCGTTGGACCTCTGCGGCAGACAGAGCCCGGCACGAGACCATTGCAAATTGCCGGCTACGATGTTGTTTCCGAACTGGGGCGGGGCGGAATGGGGGTTGTTTACAGGGCCCGGCATCGAAACCTGAAACGCGATGTTGCATTGAAAATGATTTTGTCGGGGCGATTGGCAGGAACGCAAATCCTGAAACGGTTTCATGCCGAAGCCGAAGCCGTAGCTCGCCTACAACATCCCAATATCGTGCAGATTTTCGAAATCGGTTCGCATGACGACCAGCCGTTTATTGCACTGGAGTATGTTGAAGGCAAAAACCTGAGTGAGCTGGTTCGGGAAAAACCAATGCTCCCCAGCGACGCGGCGAACGTGGTGATGAAGCTTGCGCGGGCGATGCAATATGCCCATTCGAAGAATGTTTTGCATCGCGACTTGAAACCCGCCAACATTCTGATGGCCCAGGATGGTACACCGAAGATCACGGATTTTGGACTGGCCAAACAGCTGGACGAAATCGACTCGGCCAAAACTTCGACGGGTGCAATTATCGGTACGCCCAGCTACATGTCGCCCGAACAGGCGATGGGTTTGCAGGAGAATGTCGGGCCGGCCACTGACCAGTATTCACTCGGCGCGATGATGTACGCGCTGATCACCGGCCGCCCGCCGTTCCTCTCGGCCAAGCCGCTGGATACGGTCAGCAAGGTTCTTCATCAGGAACCACTGCCTCCGCACAAAATGGTAGAAGGTTTGCCTCGTGATCTGGAAACGATATGCCTCAAATTGCTTCAGAAGAGTCCTGCACAACGCTATGGCAATTGTGGCGAGTTGGCCGACGACCTGCAAAGGTTTTTGAACAAGGAACCAATTCTGGCCCGCCCGATCAGCCGCACCGAGCGCACCATTCGCTGGTGCAAACGCAATCCGCGAATTGCAATTCCGACGGCGATTGCGGCGGGACTGTTGGTCGCACTGGTTGCTCTCGGCGGAGTTTCCTACGCCATGATCGCCAAACAGCGGGACCGTGCCGAGGCGAACTTTGTGCTGGCCGAAAAGAATGCGAACGAAGCCAAACTGAACGCGGAAGAAGCCGAAAAGAACTCGGAGATCGCCAGTCAAAATGAAGCATTGGCCAGACAAAGCGAGGCACTCGCCCAGGAGCGCGAAAAGGACGCCAAAGCCCAGGCTCTCGCCCTGATGCATAATGTTCAGTACATCATCACCGACGTCGATCAGGCACTGGCCAACCAGCCCGGCAGCACAGAGCTGCGAATCGAAATCGCCGAACGACAGGCAGAGGTCTGGGACACGATCGACGTATCGGTTCGCGAAGACGTACAGGGCGAAGCGATTCCAACACTGATGGCCGTCCGGTTTCGGCTGGGGCAGTTGTTTGAGCAGTTGGGCAAGATCGACGAGGCGACCGCTCAACTCGACAAACTGGTCGATACGGCTCGCGGCCGAATTGCCGTCAAAGGCAACTCGGATGCGGCGAGGCTGAATCTTGCAAGGGTTTTGATTTTCGCCTCGATGATGCGAGACCGCTACAGTCGCGACCCGGACGTTAGCCTGAAAATGAAAGAAGAAGCCCGCGATGTCAGCCAGTCGATTGTCGATGATCCAAAACCGGTTGCGGAGGACAATCCGAGCCCGTACATGATTCATGAAGTCCTTGCCGAAACGACCCAGGGGCTGGGTGCGGCCTGGATGAGTCGTGGACAATTGGACAAGTCGAAGGAGTTGATTCTGCAGGCCCTGGAAATTCGCAAAGCGAATCTTGAGCGGTTGAAAGAAACCTCGGCGTATCTGGAATCGAAACCGGATGGGCAGGCGACCATGATGGCCGAGGCGTCCCTCGTGCTCGACAAATCGACGATGGGGATCGCCTATACAATGATCAAACAGGGCCAGACCGAGGATGGACTGAGGATGTTTGAAGAGACACTCGTTTCGCGCGAAAAAGCCTTTCGCGATACTCCCGCCATTCCTTCACTGCGACAGGAGTATGGACGATTTGCGGGTCTGCTGGGCGAATGCCTAATGTGGAGCGGACGCATGGAACAGGCTCGCGAGAAACTGGATGTGTCTGTTGCCGAAGGAAAGGAATTTGCCAAGAGTGAACCAGGCAATGTCGAACTGCAACGGCAGTATTCAATCGCCCTGCACCGGCGCGCCAGTCTGAATGGCCTGTCTGGCGACGAGCCGGCTTCCACGGCTGACGCAGGGGAATGTCTGAAACTGCGAGAAAAGATTTTTGCGAAAACGGCCGGAGTCAAAGACGAAGCCGATCTGGTTATGACACTGGCCTGGCTGGGGAAAGCGGACGAAGCGAAACCGATTCTCGAAAAGATTGCAGCCCTGGAGCAGGATGATCCGGAGCTACAGCTCAAATGTGCCCGCGCCTGGTCCAGCCTTGCCAGCAACGCCGAAGGCCCCGAGCGAGAATCGTTCCGCACCCGCGCCATGGAGACCCTGACCCGCGCTATTACCGAAGGCTTTTCCGACCCCTACAAGGTTCGCGTCGAAGCCGAATTCCAGTGGCTCAAAGACACCCCGGAGTTCGTCGCGATTGTGGAGGGGATTGGAAAGTAAATCTCATTCGAAACGATTCGCCTAAAAAACCGATTTTTTGGGGACACCTTTTTCTGTTGCTGCGTCAACAAAATGAAGCGGCTCCTTTCGAAGCCGCTTTCGATTTGGCGGTTCGGGATCGCAAGTCGCTACTTCGTATCTCCGCCACGGGGAACTGTTGGAGTTTTGGGAGCGGCAGGAGCCGCAGGCTGTTGGTCTTCGGCGCGGGTGTAGTGGATTTCCATCATCCTCATGTCCGGGCTACCTTCAACCATCATCGACATCGTGAACAACCGTGAACCGTCCTTGTTTCTGACTGTAACCATTTTCATTTTCATTTCGTTGCCATCCGGACCAGCCCCTGTCCCGATGCTGGTCATCGTCTGGGACTTTTCGTCCCACGTCCCTTCGACCTTCATCGGTGTTGGAGTCATGGAGTCAATCCAGTCTCCAAAGTATTTGCCGGTATTGACATTGAACCCGGTGTAGCTGGCCCCTTCGAACGGTTGGCCCATCATTTCGCCCTTGAAGTGACTGATCAACCACATGTCCCCAAGCATCGCGTTGTGCTCGGTCCCTTTGGTTTTGGTGACATTGTCGGAACCAGGTTCAAACATCCTGAGTTCGGCGTTCCAGTCGCCAACATCTTTTTTGAGATGCTCCATTCCCTGGCTCCAGGCCATGGACGAAAACAGAAACGGAATCAGGGATGCCGCGATGAGATGACGAACTTGCATAGGGTAGGTCCTCTTTGGGGGTGACCGGTGATTTGTAAACGAACGGCAAGGTTCGATTATCAAGTCAGGCCGATCCCGATACAATAGCCGGTGTTGCCGAAGAATTTGTCATGAATTCCGGCGCAAAGAACATTTTGGCAGTGATTGCCGGCCTGATTTTTGGCTCTGTGGTCAATATGGGATTGATCCCATTTGGAAGGGCGGAACTGCCGTGTTAGCCGGACATCGTGATTTTGTGAGCCGTGACCCGTGAGGGGCCGGGCCTGAGACGCTACCCGGTGCCTCACGGCCCACGGCTCAGAATTATTTGTCCATCCCGGTATCGAGCATCTTAAGGAATTTTTCCGGATCGGTTTCTGCGGGGATATTCCGAACGCTGCCATCGTAGAAGGTTGCAGTCAGGTATTCGCCCGGTTTGAGCGCCTTGAATTGGGCAACCACATCAACGGGCGTCACGTCGTTGTTCTCGGTCCAGTTGACGGACTTGGCACTGTGGACAAAACAGATCGTGTTGCTTGTGCCGTTCTTGAGGTCGGGAAAACCAGTGACACCTGATTTGACCCAGCAGAGATTGGTCTTCGTCCCCGTTTGTCCAAAAACTTCGATCCCGCCGAAGACCGGGGGCATTGGCATTTCATCCAGCAGTTTTAGATTCTCCGGGCTATCCCACGGCTGACTCAAATCAAAACGTCCGTAAAGTTCTTGTTGGTCCAGAAAGGGCAAAACTCTGACGCGCCAGCTGATTTCGTCGCTTTGGCCCTCTTGAGGCTGGAACGGAAATCCCCCGTAGGCGGATTCAAAGTTGTGCATGCTCAAGGCCGCTTGTCTCTGGTTGTTCATCAATTGCGATTCACCTGCAGCCAATCGTGATTGCTCGGCTGCCTCCTGGGTGACTTCAACCGTAGCTTCGACTTGACGTCCTGTCGCTTTTGATTTGACCGTGTCGAGAACCTTGGCGAACATTTCAGCGGACGGTCCGGCTGCCTGATTGCTGAGCTTGGCCATGGTGACCAATTCACCAATCATTTTGGCCAGCTGTTCGGCATCTTCGGCCCTTACGCATTCCGCACGCACCGTAGCCGAAGCCGTCTTGTCGATTTCGATGGAAGCAGTAATCAAATCGATCCGCGCCGGCATTTCAAGATAAGGTGCAGCCATGGGAGGCAGTTGATCTTTCCCATCACGAACCACCGATTCAATCAACTTGCGAGCCGACTTTGAGTCGAAGGCAACAAAACCATCCGAACGCGAGTTTTCCTGGAACAACTTGCTGACGGACTCCGTCATGGCCGGCAAGTTCTGCGGATCGTAACGAAAGCCATTGCTCGCAACCGTGATCTTCTTTCCCTCGAACACGATTTGATAACCCGGAAGAACTTCCACAGGCTCGGCATCACCAGGAAACTGTCGAACCAGAGGCTCCGCAGCATAAATGAGCCGTTCTTGCTCTTCACTGATCAATTCGATATTCGGGGGCCGCGGCTTCTTCTGCTTGACATACTCATGGTATGGGCTTTCCTTGCTGTCCGATTTTAGAGTGTATTCGATGTAGTATTGGACAGGCTTGCTGACCTTTCTTGGATCCGTGAATAGGGTCAAATCGTCGGGAAGGGCCAGTACACCGCGCACGGATTCTGTTTCGTATAGCAACATGGCCTCGGGATCTTTCGGATCGCGGCGAGGAAACATTCCGCTCAATTTCACGAATTCCGATTCCAGCAGCACCGACGGATTCGCCACGAAAGCCAGTTCACAGGGCCCCTCTTGCGGAACAGGTATCACGGCAGCCGCCGCGTTCCCAACAGCCCACATCGATACCAGGATTGCAAACGCAACTGCACAGAATGACAACGAGACGATATTGCGAAATGACCAACGGCTCATGGAGCTTTTCCGTTCACCGGGAATTCAGGAAATGTGTGATTCAAAATTCTCCCACGACTTCACCACCGTCGCGCGACGAGATTGCGCGATAGACAGTAGTGTCGATTGACTGGGACACGGTTTGCACCGATCCATCACAGAACGTGAACTGGGCCAGGCCACCATGGGGTGCTGACAGGCCCCGGTCAGCGCCGATCCCGTCGCCCCGGGCCTGATTTGGTCCGTACTCACAGTCAAACAAGACCATGTGACCATGGTCGTCGTCAGGAACATTGATATCGCGAACCGCAGCAAACCAGGTGTTCTCGAAATGGATATGTCCAACGCCATTGCTGAGAGGTATCCCGTTTCGGTCCAGAATGGGCCCGTTGGTTCGTTCACCAAACGCAAGAGTATGGGAAAGTCCATCCACAATATCGTGAGTCCCGATTCGGCTGTTCCGAAAGAATACTCCCCCCGCCAAGTCCGGAGTCGCGTCCAGGTTTTCGTCGTCAGAATCGTCACCGGGAGTCTCCTCGACTCCATGGGCCGGTCCCCAGTTCGCGGCATAACTTGCCCCCGCATATTGTTCGATTGGCGAAACCGAATCGTCACGGACGACATACGCATCTTCTGACCAATTGTCGGTCGGACAAAGGAAAACCCCAATGTGAATTTCCCGGGGACTGATGTTGGCAAAGTGAAAGGAAGGCAGTTTGAAATTAATACTGTCGTGAATCGCCGATTGTTCGACAAACGGCAAAAGTTGCGAACCCCAGCCATGTCCCAAATGATTCGCGTCCTCATAGCCCGGCGCAACGGGATATCCAGTTTGTGGTCCAAAAATACTGCCCGGCTGATAGGCGTAACCCGGCGGAAACCGTTTGAATGCCGATTCGAAGTTATGTAAGGAAAGCCCCAACTGTTTCAGATTGTTTTGACAGGCTGCCCGACGCGCCGCTTCACGGATTTGCTGTACGGCTGGCAACAACAACGCAACCAAAACACCAATGACAGCCAGAACAACCAACAACTCAACCAAAGTGAATCCGCGCCGGGTTGAATGTAAGGAAGGTGATTCATTTTTCATCTCTGTGTGTTCCTTCGTTGTGTTCGTGTGCATGGTCGTGGATTCCAGTAAATCCATCTTCATGTTCATGATCGTGAGCAATGCAGGGTTGATGTACGTGAGTATGGACGTGGCTGGACTCGGACACCGGAGCCACGAACTTGTCCGTCGTTCCCCTCGAACAACCCTCGACAGAACAGGTAAAAGTTACGAACGAAACCAGGTACACCCAGAATCTGGGGAAACTTGATGTCAACCTGGTTTTCCTGGACGTGGGCATCGATAAAAAAACGATCAAGAAAATCTGTTGCGGCCAAAAGGGACCGGATGGCACCCAAATTCTAACCGGCAATTTCGGCGACTGTTGAGGCCAGCCAAAAACATCTGTTTGACGTGGAAACTCAAATTTGCAATTGGGGAAAGGCTTAATCTAATGAAAATCTTTGTTAACTAGAAAAAGCCAACTATTCGGGGAGTGTTGTAGCCCGTTGTGAGACGGTTCGCCGGCACCGGGGAGTGGTTGCCGGGAGCGGGGGAATGAACTGATGGCGGGTGGGGAGAGTTGCAGGGGCCGGGCGGTCGCGGACCAGTGCCGCATCCGGACTGGTTCGGATTCAAAAACTGGTGCCGTCCGACTTTGACTGCTTTTCCCCGAATGGGAAGTCAACCATGCAGTCGATTTGTCCGGGATCGCAGAAAGTGAAAAAATGCTGGTGACACAATGATGAAGAGCCCTTGGCTGATGGGACACGTGATCATTTTGTCACCAGCATTTTGTCATCCAACATGAAGCGCAGACTATTTCGGTTTGCTCGGCGAACCGGCGATGTTTTCGAAGGCGATTTCCAGGCTGGCCCGGACGCCTTTCACTTTGGCTGCCGACAGCAGAACGTTCGTGCAACCGCTTCGGCCCCAGGCACCGTTGCAGGGCTGGAAAACTTTGGGGTCTGCCGTGACGAAAGATCGTTGTTGATCGGTGGTCAGTTTGACCATGGCCCGGTCGTCGTCCGGATAGCCGAGCGTGGCGAAAATTTTTCCGGCCACACGGAAATCGGGATGATTCATGTGGGACGATTCGATGGCACCGTCAAACGACAAGGCGATTTTTCGGAATTGGTCGGGTGTCATGGTGCCCGGATGTCAGTGGGGAAGATTGGGCTGATGAAAATCACAACCCGAAATGTAAATGAGGGATTGAATTCCGCGTCCCTCGTTCACGCTTCGGGTCGGTTAATTGCAACTCATGAATAGATTGTCTTTGGCAGAATGTTGATTATTGAGCCGTGACGCGTGAGCGGCCGGGTTGGTTGACGCTACCCGGTGCCTTACGGCACTCGGCTCACAATTGCAGCATCGGTTTCGATGGATCAACAGGTGGTTTGGTCTGGGAACATCTACTGTTGGACTACTTTAATGCCTCGCCAACGAAACAGCTCAGGCCGGTTTCTGTTCTGAGGAGCAGATGGCCGTTGGCAATGGCTGGGGTTGCGGAGGTTGGCTCGCCGAGCGGGAATTTTCCGGTCTGCTGGAACTGGTTGGTGGCGGCGAGGATGTGGACGACTCCGGTTTTGTCCATGCAATACAGACTGCGACCGTCGGAAACTGGCGAGCCCCAGAAGCCTTCGCAGATTCGCTCGCGCCAGATGGAATCGCCTTTCTCCGGATCGACGCACGACACAATGCCGCTATCGGCGAACAGGAACAGGAAATCGTTGACGAAGACCGGCGTTGGGACGTACGAGACGCTTTCGTGAAGTTCAAAGCGGGGCTTGTGATCGGGCGAATCGAGATCGATCGCGGTCAGCAGTTTTCCGCCGCCGCCGGATCCGCAGGCTGCGTAGATCGTTCGGCCGTGCAGAATCGCCGAGCCGACGGGGCGGTCGGGAAACGGTTCGCTTAACTGCCATTCGGATTTTCCGTCGGATACCGCGGTCGAATAGACTCCTTCAGCAGTCGTCGTGCAGAGGATCGACGGGCCGTTCTTGCCGTCAGCCAAAACCAGGGGGACCGAGTAAGAGGCTTTGTTCTCGGCCAACGCCCGTCGCCAGGCGTCGGTGCCGTCAGTAGCGTTGACTGCGATCATTTCGTTGGCGGTGGGGGTGCCGTTTTGGGAGGCTTCCTGGCTGTTGACCAATATGACTTTTTTGTCGATCACGATCGGCGACGATGCAAAACCATGTTGAGCCGTCCACGATCCGAAATCGCGTTCCCAGGCTTTTTCGCCGGACTGCAAGTTGATCGCAAACAGCCGCAAGTGTCCGGGTTCGAATGCGAGAACGTAGGCGTTGTCCGAATCGGTAGCAGGCGTCGATGAAGCGGGGCTGTTCAATCGGTGCATCGGCGCGACGGACAGCGGGGACTTCCAATTCCAGGTCTGTTTGCCGCTGGCGATTTCGAGCGACTGCAAAACGAGTTCGCCGCCGGATGTGTAGGACGTGACCAATACCTGATCACCGGCGACAACGGGACTGCTGTGGCCGGAGCCGACGAGTTTGATTTTCCAGGCGGCTTTGTCAGATTGCAGGTCGGTCGGCAATTCGCTGCTCGTATCGACTCCGGAACCGTTCGGTCCACGAAACCGGTTCCACGCGGTGGATTCTTCCTGGGCTGATGTTACCTGGATCGCAATCGAACCAATCAGCCACGGCAAAAGCAGACAGACAAGCATACGTTTCAAAATCGTGGCTTTGGCTTTCAGCCGAAGCTGAGACAATAAATGCTTCGGCTGGAAGCCAAAGCCACGGGGTTTTGGAAAGGTATTCAGAAATTTGCGGCACTCAATCATGCGTCGAACCCCAAAACATTTCCGCAGGCAAAACGGCTATTCTAGTACAAACGGACCGGACTTGGGGCTGGTCAAGACCGTAAAGAATCGCGAGGGGAAAAACGATGGCATTGGAAGGCGAATTGAGACTGTTTGGGATTATGCGAAGCATGATGCGGTCGATGATGGAAACGGTCGATTCGGAGCAGTTGTACGAGATGCCGGCAGGTGGCGGAAACTCGCCGGGCTGGATCGTCGGGCACCTGACGCTGGGCAGCTGGTTCGGTGTGGCTCTGCTGGATGGCCGGGAAATCGATGAGAACTTGCTGAAACACTACGGGCCTGGTTCTGCATCAGACGTGCCGGTCGATCAACGGCTTGAGAAAGCTGATTTGCTGGCGGAAGAGCAGGAGGCGGCCGATGCATTTCTGGCGGCGATCGAGGCAGCCGATCCGGCAGCTTTTGACAAGCCACAGCAGACTGGAATTCTGGAGAAGGCGTTTCCCACCGTCGGAAACATGTTGTCGCATTTGTTGGCATCGCATTACTCGATGCATACCGGCCAACTCAGTGCCTGGCGCAGGAACCGGGGGATGCCTTCGATTTTGAAACTCTGAGGCGACATTCCAAGCCACGGGGTACTTGCAAGTCAAAATCGGAAAGCCGAAGTCGCGCGCTATTTTTTGGTCTGTCCCTTGCGGACAGGTTCGGCTGTGACGGGGTCTTCGGGCCAGGGGTGTTTGGGATATCGTCGGCGCAATTCTCCGCGCACGGTGTTGTAACCGTTCTGCCAAAAGCTCGCCAGGTCGTCGGTAACTTGTTGCGGCCGCATGTTCGGTGCCAGCAAGTGCAGAAGAATCGGGACACGGCCAAAGACGATTCGTGGTGTCGCCGTCCAGGAGAATATCTCCTGAATCCGTACTGCAAGGACCGGCGGTTTGCTTTCCGCGTATACAACAGCGATTTGACTGCCGCTGGGTACGCGAATTCGTTCGGGGGTTTCGCGATCGATTGCGGACCACTGGTCGGAATTGAACCGGCCGCGAATCCAGTCCAGCCACGGGGCCGATCGTAATTGGTCAAAGTCTTTTCGGCCGGTGCACAACTCGCGGAGTACCGATTGCAAAAACGAATCATCGATCGCAGGAAGTTCGAGTTCCGGAGCGAATCGGCGCAACAAGTCGACTCGTGCGGCCAATGAACCGACCGCTTCTCCGTCGGGCAGGATTTCTTTGATAGCAGGACGGGCCGCTTCGAAAAGAATTTCTGCACAACGATCGTCGTCACCGATGGCAACGGGCGTTTCGGCCAAGACCAGATCATCCCAGTAATCGCGCCGTCGCTGTTGGACGCTGCGTGAAGAAGGCGCAAAGAACAAATCGTTTTTCGTCTGGATCAATGTCGGGTCCAGCCACTCCTGCTGAATCGAACTGGCCTGGCGAACGAGCGCGTCGCTGCTTGCGGAGTCAACATCGACGCACAGAAACAGTTCCGCGAGTTGCACACCCGACTGGGGGCCAAGTTTGACTCCGCGGCCGCCGACCATCAGTCCCCGCGAGCTGTTGGTGTCCCGGCGACGGGCCAGGCGATCGGGCATTGCGGCCAGCAACGATTTTTGAATCGCAGTCTCGACGTTCTCAATTGTGGCTGTTGGTTGACCAAGAGCTTCATTGGCTTGTTCGACCAGTTGCCGGGCAACGTCCAGAATCGACGCAGCCGCTCCGCGATGAATCTCACCGAACGGAGAGACCGGTGTACCGCCGGAGTAATAATCGTGCAATGAAAGAACGCGCTGGGCTACATCGCAATCCCACCGCGTTGCCGTAGTGACGCCGGACCGATTGTGACTGGATGAAACGGCGTTTCCCCGGCTTCGCAAAAACGGATCGCGTTCGGACAGCATGGCCGCAGCGAGAGCGACTGGTTCGGGGTGCCCCAATTGATGACCGGCAACCAACATTCGGGCCAGTCGCGGGGCGATTGGCAACGAAGACATGATCTGTCCCAGCTCGGTCAGTTTGTTGTCGCGTGTTACACCGAGCCGCTTCAGCAGATGTGACGCAGCGTCAATTGATTCAGTACGCGGCGATTCAAACCAGGGGAAGTCGTCGGCGCTTTCGCCCCATGACAACAAGTTCAATACAGCACCGCTCAAATCGACACGACGAATTTCGGGGTCGAGAAAACGGGGGCGGGATTTTTGTGCGGCTTCGTCCCACAGCCGAATGCAAACGCCCGACGCAGTCCGCCCTGCCCTGCCCGCGCGTTGGGCCGCCGACGCCTGGCAAACCGGTTCGAGTTCCAGCCGGTCGAGCCCCACATCCGGATCAAACCGCAACACGCGAACTAGCCCGCTGTCGATGACGGTCCGGATTCCCTCAATGGTCAACGAAGTTTCGGCAACGTTGGTCGCAAGGATGATGCGAGACCGCCCGGATGATTGAAGCACCTGGCTCTGTTGTTCCAGTGGCATGCTGCCGAACAGGGTCAGCACTTGCCAATCGCGCAATCCCGTTTGGCTTTCCAGTTTTCGTTTGGCGGAGTGGATTTCACCCGTACCCGGAAGGAAAACGAGGATGTCTCCTTCGCTTTTCGGAACGGTGCTGGCGATTGTATCCACAACATGGTCAGTCATCTCGGTTGTGCGTCGTGGCGGACTGTATCGAATCGCGAGTTCGTGCGATTGTCCGCCGGCGGTAACCAGCGGCGCGTTGTCCAGGTATTGCTGAATCGGTCCGGCTTCCATCGTTGCGGACATGACGACGATTTTCAAATCGTCACGGCCGGCAAGTTGTATGCGGCGCAACATGGCCAATAACAGATCGAGGTTCAGTGACCGCTCGTGAAATTCATCCAGCACCACGATGCCGATTCCATCGAGCAACGGATCGGTGGTGATGCGCCGCAAGAGTACGCCGTCGGTAGCAACGACGATACGTGTATTGGAAGAGGTCTTTTTTTCAAAGCGAACCTGGTAGCCGATTTCCTGGCCGACGTTTTGGTTGCGCTCGGAAGCAATTCGGTATGCGGTCGAGCGGGCGGCGACGCGACGGGGCTGGAGCAGCCAGATTTGCCGGTTTTTTGGCAGGAATTCCGCATCCAGCAGGGCCGGGGCGACGCGCGTTGTTTTTCCCGAGCCGGGGGGAGCGACGACGATGGCCGCAGGGTGCCGCCCGAGTTGCGCGACGATTTCCGGCAAGGCATCATCGACCGGCAAATGCAATTTGGACATTACGCGAACCGCCGTTCATTGTTCACGAGCTTTCGCCCATCATGGTCCATTCCATGATTGACGATGGTGGCAGCGGATCGACTCCCAAATGACGAAGCATGTTCAGGCATTGGGCCCGATGATGCATGCCGTGTGTCATGACATGGGTGATCACGGCGCCGCGCTTGAACGTGAAACTTCGACCTCCCCGTTCGCCGGTGACTGATTCGTTCGATGGATGGTTCTGGGTTGAAGCGAGAATGTCTTCACTCAGTTGTTGCAGGAGAGAAGTCATCGCCGCCAACGACTGACTGGAATTTTCCAGTCGCGGCCGCTGTTCTCTTCCGGCCAGCATGTCACCCCAGCCTTGCATCGCACCGAGAATATGGACCAGCGACTTTTGCAAACAGCCCGGTCCCATCTCAAACGTCTGTTCCATTTGTTTGGGCGTCAAATTTGCGCAGGCTTCAATAATTTTTTTTGTTGCCCACTGGTTGTGGGCAACAAGAATTTCAACCGGGTCAGAGAGAGGCATTGTTGTTCAACTCCAGGGAACAGGAATGAAGGTGAAACAAACTGTTTTCAATGTTCCACGTTCGATTTCAAAAATGAAAACACAAGTTGCAAACTGATGTTGCAAACATCTGTTCGCCAATGCTGGCCTGTTCTGTTCCGAATGATTGTGACAACTTTGCATCGCGTTTTGCCTTGACGCACCCGGAACAGCTACTGAGAATCGAACAACCGGTTCTGCAAAAACAGGTTCTCAATTCACATTTCAGGCTGCCCGGTCACAACAGGCATTAGAACAGCTGTTGACTTGTTTTTGCATTGGCTTGACAGGTTATGGAAAAACAAAATGCGTTTGGCTTTCAGGCGAACATCAATAGTCATCACACTGTTCGCGTTTTTTCTGACACTGGACCACGGAACGTCTGATGCTGACGAGTATCAGTATTTTCGAAACATCCAGGGTGGAAGCACTGGAACGGCCGGTTGGGACCTGTTTCAGGGGGCTTCTTACAACGGACCGCACGCGGCGGATCAGGGGAGCAGTGGATTTTCCAGCGCAGCGTTGTCGGTAAACAATAACGGCGGTGGAGCCGGATTTATCACGGCGTCGAAGGACCTTTATTCGTTCTTCTCGAGCCCGGTTTGGCAGATCAGCACGTCAGGAATGAATGCGACGTTGCCGTTTACGGGCGTTGCCTTGCAGGTTGCTTCGACTCCGGACCAGTTGGGCGGTCTTCTCGATGCGACCGATTTTCTGTTGAACGGAAATCAGGCAGACCGGTTTGCGGTGCTGGGTCAGTTTTCCATGTTGAATGCGGGAGGCGGACAGCCTCCCCAACCGGTTTACTATTACTTCGCTGCCTGGGATGCATTGACAGCCGGCTCTTCATATTCACTAGCGGTCGGACCACCGGCACAGAATCACACGGTCCTGGCAGGAGCAAAACTGGACTACGTCAATACATCGGACGCCAGTTTCCGGATCAACGCTGTGCCCGAACCAGCTTCGGCCATCCTATTCGCGATGTTTGGTTTGGCTACGTATCGCCGCCGGGCCCCTCAGTAGTTCAGGTTTTTTCCTGGGCGGTCATGTGTCGAGTCGAGGTCGAGTAAATGGTATGCAATTGGAAAACGCGATCGATCTTTGATCAGCGAAACGGCTTTACTTTGGTCGAGCTGCTGGTAGTGATCGCGATCATCGGCATCATGGTTTCGCTGTTGTTGCCGGCAGTGCAGATGGTCCGGGAGTCGGCCCGCCGCACCAGTTGTTCGAACAATATTCGGCAACTGGGACTGGCGACGCTGAACTACGAGTCGGCTCGCAGGTCACTTCCTCCTCCCCGAATTGGACAGGATGGTTACAACGAGCTGGGATCGACATTCGTGTTGTTGCTGCCGTGGCTGGAGCAAGGTGCCCGCTTCGACCAGTTTCAACTTGACCAGCCGATCAACTCGACAGCAAACCTGCCGTTGGCGAGTGAACCGCTGGCGGACTTCTCTTGCCCAAGTATGACGTTTGGAGCCGAAGGATTTGCCGGACAGGTTTTGTATGGCGAAGGAAGTTACATCATTTCCTACAGCACTTCCTATCGCGGGCCGGCCAACGGTGCTTTCTTTGCACAGACGCCGAGTGGCAAGGGCTATCACATGGGAATGGATGCATTTATTGACGGAACGAGCAACACAGTTTTGTTTGGAGAAATCGACAACAGCGTTCGGTGGGAGGGTGGCCCACCTGCTGCCCAACTCGTATATTCCTGGGCACTCGGATACTGGTTCAACGCCCAAGGTCATGCAGGTGGAAAGTTCAACCAGAAGGGTCCGGTGCCGTGGACCGATTTCCGCCACCAACGGACGTTTCGCAGTGACCATCCAGGAGGAGCCAATTTCTGCCTGGTAGATGGCTCGGTGTCGTTTGTCTCCGAAGCTGTGCCGCAAGCGGTTTTGTCGGCGATGATCACGCGAGACGGAGCGGAAACAGTCGATCGCGGCAGCTGGTAAGCTCACACCGGATTTCAAGTGGTGTTTCGCGGTCGGCATAAAAAAAGCCGTCTCAAAACCTCTCCCGGAGGGAAGTGAGACGGCTCGCTGATCCCGACCACTGACAGTGGGATACACGCAATTTTTCTGTCATAGAGGACAGTCAGGCCCTGCGAAGCGCAGCCTGAGAAGGAGATAACAACAAATGAATGCCTGGACCGCCAACTTTTTTCGAAAGTTGGTAAAGAAAACCCGAAATAGTTCCGAAACAGCCGTTTAGACGTCAGATTGACTCAAGAACCGCAAGCAAATATAGGCGGATTGCCTGGTTGGATCGCCTAAATCGGACGCCTAACCGAATTTCAGTGGGTTTCTGGCCGGCATTGAAAACAGGACCAAACCAGTTGCAAGGAACGGAAAAAAAGGCTTCAGAATATGGCCAACCAACGGGCCTGAGCCAGACTTATGGTTGATCTCGCTGATCCGCCCAGATTTTGCGAACGAAGAAGAGTTTTCGTTCGATATTTCGAATCGGCTGGTTCAGCTCGTCGGCGATTTCGCGGACTGAATTCCCGGCAATTCTCAGCAAAGCAATTTTCTTCGACAATTCATCGGGAAGCGAATCGAGCAATGCCCCGAAGTCATGGTTGAGTTCGACCTGATCGGCAGGTGTTAATAACCGATCCACGGGCTCTTCGGTTTCCAGGGCAGAATCACCGAGAACCATTCCCGAACCTCGTTTTAACGCGTTGATTTGTTTGCGCTTGTTACTGTGTTTGTGCCGCAGAGCCAGCATCAACATCCGCCACAAATCGTTTCGGGTCCGGACTTCTTCGAGTTCGTTGTTCCAAAGCTTCATCACGACTGAAGCAAAAGCGGAATTCACGATTTCATCGGCATCGTAATAACGCTGATGTTGATTGAAGAGCGTGCTTTTCGCAAAACCGGTCATTTGCCCGGAAAAGCGGGTCCACAGCATGCTCGCCGCCGCCTGCTTGCCCAAACGCACCGCATCAATTGCCCGCGAAATCGAACTTTTGTGTTCAGCAGTTTTGGTCATGAAACAGATGCCCAGCGATCAACGCATTGGGATTTCCGGATAAGACTATCCAAAATCGCAACTGCGGCCGCAGTAAATTCTGGCCACGCGAATTCAGTTTGTTCAATTTTGAGCCGAACCGGACCAATGGTCAAGCGCCAAATTTGGGAAAGGTCAATCCTGACCAGTCAACAGGCCAGAAATAACCCCAGTTTGGACTGGTTCAAGACGTGACCCCCAAAGGGTTGCTATTCAAAGGATCAATCGATGATTGTCCATAATAATCGCGGTTGCATTGGCCGATTGGCCAGGCTCTAGATTCTGGAAAACGGATCGGACTTGAGCACTTCCATAATCTCTTCCAGCAATGGGGCGCACATTTCAGAAAACAAAATCGTAGCATCCACCACGCCGGTGGATTCCAGCACCGTCAAGAAAGGATTCGAATCGGGCAGATAACCTTCGCCGGTATTTTTGGAAAAAAGATGTCGCGCGATATGATCCGACACAGCCACCAATGAGCAGAGTTTCCTGTTCGCGGGCGGACACTTGTCCGGTGTGTGGTGAAACAGAACAGTGTCAGCCAGAAACGATGGCAAGCCGTTGATCCGAACAACATAGGCTCCGACCTGACAATGATTTGCTCCGGCAATGGCAGTTTCAGTCTCCAGGATGGTCTCGGTTTCCTGGCCCGGTCTGGCACCCTGATGTTGACAAAGTTCCGAAAAGCAAAGTGCCAGGGCGAAACGGCCAAAATCATGAATCAACCCGGAGGTGAACTCTTCGCCTTCAAATTTCAGCTTGAATTTGCGATTCAATTGTTGGCACAAAACGGCCGTCGCAAAACTGTGCCGCCAAAGTCCATTTCGCATGAGCTGTTGTTTGGCTGGCCAATCCGACATCAGCGAGGCAAATGCTGCGGCGAGAATCAGATTCCGACATTGCCGAAATCCAAGCCGAACGACCGCTTGTTGCAGGCTGCCAATTTTGCTTTTTGGACCAAAGGCCGCTGAGTTGGCCATGGCAAGAATATCCGCCGCCAATTTCGGATCGCGCTGGATGACAACCAGGAAGTCCTCGACTTCGCAGTTCGGATCCTTGGCCAGTTCCATGGCCTTGCGTGATGCTTCGGGCAACATGAACGAAGTATGGGCCAGTCGCTCGAGATGTTCTTGAAGATGCTTCGGGAGTTCCGTTTGAATTCCGGAATCAATCAGGGTGCTCATGAGAAATGCAATGTCCGGGGTTGTTCGAATGTGATCCCGACAGAAAACAATCCAGAAAAACCTGTGCGGAATCCGCACCGATCAAGCGACCGATTCATCTGGTCGCCTGGACGAATCCATCAGGTACACGGGTCAATGGTGGGCATTCGGGTTATCGCTGGATTTCCATCGCGATTGCATGGTTGGCAATCCGTGATTGAC
>JAYVKA010000265.1:0-5655 GCA_043768885.1 Planctomycetota bacterium | reverse complement strand
CAATCGTGGCGAGACAGTCGATCGGGTCAAGCATACTTACTTGAAGACTATGGATACCTCGCCGTTGCCCTTGTCGACTTGTATCAGGCAACCTGGGATGAATCGTGGATCGACTGGGCGGTCGAGTTGGTTCAGTCCATGTTGGAACTGTTTTCAGGTGAAAACGATGGTCCGCTTTTTTTCAGCGCCAGCGATGTTACCCAGTTGATCGCACGCATGCAGGACCAACATGACAGCAGCGTGCCGAGTGGAAACGCAATGGCTGCAATGGCGTTGTTGCGACTGGGAGCAATGACTGGAAACACAGTTTGGATCGATCGGGCCCGAAAAATCGCCGAATCTTCTGCGAGCCTGCTGGCCCGTGCACCGATCGCTGCGGGGCAAATTGGTTGCGTGATCGCTGACCTGGTTCTTGATCCGCCACATCTTGTGCTGGCGACAGGCGATGCGGCCAGCCGTGATGCTGCGCTGAAAACAATTCGAAGCGAGCAAACACCAGTCCTGTTCATCGCGACTCATATTGATGGCGAACCAGTGAACGACAATCTGGCCGGTTTGTTTCAGGAGCGGGGGGCGATGGGCGGCAAACCGACTTTATATGTTTGCCGCGGTACAACTTGCGAGTCTCCAGCAGTCGGACTGGAAGAAATCGCCAATCGCTTCGGCGGTTGATCAAACGTGCAAAACCATTACTTTGCAAGGTGTTTCAGAAACCAGATCGGAACATTTCGGCGGTAACAAACTTGTCGGAAACCATAGCGGTTTTGCAGGCACGTCATGTTACATGAATGGGATTATGCGGAGTATTACGATGCACTTGGGCAAATGGCACCGGTTCTGATGAAGATGGCTGGGAGTGACTGGGTGAAATTGCCGATTGGTTTCTGAAAATCCTGTACCCAATGCCTGATCGATTATTGAGGCTATTTCCGTGTTTTTTTCAATTCAAAAACTGTTTGCGATGGTGCTGGTCACAGGCTGCATGATGTTGGTAGCCAACGCTGCGGAGGGGCAGCAGCGTCGTCCCTGTGGGCCGAGCTTCATTCCGGCCCCACTTCGGATTTTTATACCACAACGGGCCGGCGGTGCAGACTTGCGCCCGGCCTGTCGAAATCATGACCAGTGCTATTCCGGCCAGCGCGGACTTTCCCGCGACGAGTGCGATCAAAACTTTCTGCAAGACATGCTCAGTCAATGCGATTGCGCCCGGAACCCAAAGAAATGCCAACGCAAGGCATGGATGTATTACAACCTGGCGAAAAAATTCGGCGAGTCATCGTTTCAAAAATAGATTTTCTGCCTTGTCTGTTTAACCCTCAACCGGATTCAGTCGGTGGGTTGGTACCGGTCGGCCGGGTTTGAAACTCTGCAGCGATGTGACTTCCGCAGTGACGCCATAGTTTGCCGAAACCGTCTCTATTGCCGAGCGGATTTGCACCTCAAGGTCTTTCGGATCGATGGCAACGCGGGCGTTGACCACGATGTCGGCGATTTTCGTTTGGCAATTGCTGGCCAAAGATAGCTGGATCGGGTCAAAGCTGCTGATCAGATTGGCAACGGCGTAGTAGCCTTCGTGCATGCCGATCGTTTTCAGGTGAGCTGTCTCCGCGCTGGCTTCCTGGAATGCCCTTTTCAGCGAATCAATCAGCGACAGCAAAAAGTGGTCGAGATTGAACGGCTCTTCGCTGGTCGCGCGGACCTGGGCATTCAGCCATCCCAGGTCGGCTTCGCCCTGGGCGTAGACGTCATAGTCGACATCCATCACCCGCTTTCCAAAGTCGCCACGTTGATCGAGAAATTCAAACAGGGCTGCAGTTCCTTCTCCGGTTTTCGCGGACATGCGAACAATCGGTCGGCCGGGATATTCATGTTCGATCAAAGCTGCCAACTCGGTTACATCGGCTAAAGACAATTGGTCGATCCGGTTGACGATCACAAAATCGGCTTCCTCGATCTGTTTTCGAAAGATGTACTCGGCCTGGGGAGAAAAACCGGCTTGCTCGCCACCCTGAAGAATCCGTTTGCCGTGACTCGGTTTGACGATGACCCCATACGGTGCGATATCGAAAGGTTGAGAGTAAACTTGTTCCAGCGGACGGATCACTGTCGCAACCAGGTCGGTGCAACTTCCCACGGGCTCGGCCAGTACAACGTCAGGCCGCTGTTCCACGCCCAATCGTTCGACGGTAGCAGTCAATTCGTTGAAGTTGCAACAGAAGCACGACCCGGCGACTTCCCCGACATCAAATCCCTGGGCCCTCAGCAAATTCGTGTCGACCAAATCGGTTGCCTGGTCGTTGGTAACGATGACAACCCGTTGACCCTGCGAGATGTAGTGGCTGGCCAGGCGGGCCATCGTTGTGGTTTTCCCCGCACCGAGAAAACCGCCGACCATGATAAAACGTGGGTTGGGCATATGCTTCGTTTGATTGGTCCAGATGTGTTGATTTTCAGCCGGCAATTTCATGAGCCAGGAAACACCATGTTATACAGTTAGGCAGGACGTCGTGCATTTCGGCAGGAGAAAACGGTGGTTTGCCTTGCAAAACGCCCCCTCACTGGAGTGAAAGGCCACGTGGGACCAAACGTGTCAGGGGTGGATGCGATAGTTCCCGTGTTAAAGCCAACCGGCGTTTCGTTGTTCAGGGATTGAGAAAAGATGATTGCAATTGCCCCCACAACCCAGGAATTCACCAAACCGGATCTGCGGGAGCTCAACCGCTGGAAACGGATGCTGGCCTGGGCGATGCAGCACTCCGACGATCTGCTGGTGGAATTCGAATATCGCGACCGCAAAGGGAAATGGTCGCGGCGTGTAGTTAGCCCGATTCGATTTCTTGCCAAAGATGCGTTCCTGGCCTTATGTCTCAGCCGCGAAGAACCGCGCCAGTTCCAGATCGAATACTGCCGCAACCTGCTCCTGCGATTCGCGCACGAGTATGTGATGCCGGTGCCGATGGTTCAGCTGGACGCGCCGCCACCAGTTTCACAGCCGGCATTTACGCATTCAAGCTAGCCAGCATTTCCTGGACATACTTGGGAGCCATCTCCCGCCATGTGACCCAGTCGTGCGGCCAGCCCTCATCCCACAGATCGACCCGATTCGGCACGCCGCGTGAGCCGAGGGCATGGGCGACTTTCCAGGATTCCGTCGGGTCTTCGTTTTTGCCTTTGCCCGTCGCGATGATCACGTTGCGGGTTCGAAGTTTTTCCAGCTGCGGACCTTCGGGTAGTGTCGGCATAAAATGCAGTGGCGAGTGGTGATGGAAATCATCGTACCACTCCCCATTTAGCCATTTCTTCAAATCGTAAGTACCGCTCAGACACAGTGCCCGCGAAAAAACGTCGGGATGGCGGCAGATGGAAAGGAGTGCGTTAAAAGCTCCGATCGAAGCACCGGTCGTCATGATCTCGATGTCGTCGCTTCGACAGTCCGAACGGATCGCGGGGACAACTTCGTGGCGGATGCAGGCGTCAAACTGTTTCTGAATCCAGACGGCGTGAGCCACCCTTTTCTCAGTCAGCCAGGTCCGGCCGTTAACGCTGTCCACACAGTAGACTTTCAAACGACCTTCCTGGATAAACGGCTCAAGGACCTTGATCAGGAAAAACCGTTCGGGTTCTTCAGCGTCACCGCCCGCCGTGGGGTAGAGCAACAATGGGGTTCCCATGTATCCGTAGCGGACGAGGCTGATTTCCTCGCCCAGCCGTTCGGAATGCCATTTCGTTCCCTGCTTGATCTGCTGGATCGACGGCGAGATGTATTCGATGCTGCTCATGCCCGGTTTTCGTTACTTGTTATCGTTGCGCCATTGCTGGATACGTTTCCAGAAAAGGTCAGTAAACGATTCTACTTCATGCTCCGGGAAAAGCGATTTTACTTTCCGCCGAACGGCATCTTTTGCCAAATCGGTCGTGAAAAACTGATCGACCACCTCGTCCAGGTTGGACAAATGTCTGTCACAGAACTCCCGGAAATCGTCGGTCCGCATTTGTTTGTGGCCAAGGGCCGCGTATTGGGTCAGCTTCTCGCGAAAACTGACGTCCTCGCGATTGATTTCATAAAACGGTTCCCAATCCAGATTCCGTTTCATCTTGGGCTTCGTGGCCGCACAAAACAAAGCCCATCGAAGATTCGCTTTGACCATCCACGGGAAAAAATAGTGCAGCGAAGTCACTTGCGAGTCGGGACAGGCGTTCGCGAAATCGATTGGGTACCAAACGCCGTCTCGCCGTAGCGATTCGCAGGAATTGAAGTTCCAGCCAAAGAACGTGTTGATCGTCATCGTATAGTCTTCGAGGATCGACTGATCTTCGGCGCTGACAAAGTCTTTGCGAATCTGGTACCGATCGTGCAGTGGTGCCGCGGGATCGTAACTGACCAGCAAAAACTGGGGTCCCAGTCCGATGCAGCGAACGAAACTGTCAAACCCTTCGACAGATTTTTGCAGATGCATCAGGAGGGTGCCACTTTCTTCGTAGGCCGAGCGAAGTTTCTCTTCCGAGTCGATCCGGCTGACTCCCTTCCAGGCTCCGCCGTCATAAGGCTTCATGTACATCGGGTAGCCGACCTTTTTGCCGATCTCACCTAGATCAAACATCTTGGCGTATCTCTGGAGAGTCGTACCCAGATCAGCCGAATCGGCGTAGGCCTTGGGCGGAATCAACCACGTTTCAGGAATCGGAAATCCGAGGTGCGCCATCGCGCAATATGTCGACTGCTTTTCCATCGACTGGATCGACCACGGATTATTGAAAACGTACAGGTCGTCCATGATCACCGATTTCTTGATCCATTCGCGGCTGGTGTGATACCAGTGCGTCAAGCGGTCGATCACCAGGTCGTAATTGCATGGTTGACGAATGTCAAAAGGCTCAATGGTGACACGATCGACTTCAAAACGAATCGACTCGCCGCCGTGCTGGATTTGCAGTTTCAACGATTTGAGGATTTCCTCAAAACAAATCGGCCAGCAAAGATCGGCACCCAGTGACAAACCAATTCGCCGAACAGTAGATGACATGAATAAAAACCTGAAAAATGGGACCAAATGCGTCAGGCTTTCCCGCCTGACATTTCAGAAAACAAGTCAGGCTGTCAGCCTGACCTCTCATCCATCAAAACCAGCATATCCAAAAGCATGTCAAGCTGGAAAGGCTGTCGTACTGCTACATATACGTCACCCACAGCGGGCCTGGAAAAATCCAGGACAACGCGTCGCGCAACCGGTCACGCCAGTTTTCCCAGTTGTGCCCGTCGCGGGATTCGACAAAGTTAACTTCCATTCCGTGGCTCTGCAAAAAGGGAGCCATCGACCGGTTTTCGTAAATCAGCGATTCATAGGTGCCGCAACTCATGAATATCCGCTCGGCAGGCTTGCCCGGATTGCGACGAAACTCATTCGTGAACTCGACAACCTGGTCAAAAACCGGACTTCGCGAATGTTTGCCAATGTCTGTAAAAGCGAGCGACCCCGACTGAAGAATCAGCGATCCGAAGCTGCCCGGATACCGCCACGCGGTCGACAATGACGCGACTCCTCCAAAACTGGCCCCCATCAAACAACGCCCGGAAGCCTCGCGAATCAGCGGGTAACGGTTTTCCAGCTCGGGCAATAACTCTTCGACGATGTGCGACGCGTGCCGGGGATCGTT
>JAYVKA010000264.1:0-3739 GCA_043768885.1 Planctomycetota bacterium | reverse complement strand
CTTGCCGGCCGCCAAATTCGAACCAGGAACACAAGGAAACATCGTGCGTAGGGCGTTGATTAGTGACATCCATGCAAATTTGGAGGCCCTAACCGCTGTGTTGGCGCACATCGAGGGGCAAACGGTTGAACAGATTATTTGCCTGGGTGACATTATCGGTTACGGCCCCGATCCTGCCGCATGCCTGGATTTGGTGATTGCAAAAGCAGACATCACGATCCTGGGCAACCACGATCAAGCCGCGTTGTTCGATCCAGCCGGTTTCAATCCAGTTGCGTTGCGGGCCATTTTTTGGACGCGTGAGCAACTCGAAAATGCAGGCGAAGGCAAAGATCACGAGTTTCTGGACAGGCGCTGGGATTTTCTGGGAGAATTGCCAAAACGCCACGACGAGGGAGATTTTCTGTTCGTACACGGCAGTCCCCGCGACCCGACAAACGAATATGTTTTTCCAGAGCATATCTACGACCGCGATCGCATGGCCAACCTTTTCCAGCGCGTTCAAAGATACTGTTTTCAGGGTCACACGCATATTCCTGGCGTGTTTACCGAAGGCGGCTCGTTTCTTCCGCCGGATGAAATCAATTACAATCACAAGCTGGGCGAAGAGAAATTGATGGTAAACGTCGGCAGTGTTGGGCAACCGAGGGACGAAGACCCGCGCGCCTGCTATGTCGTTCTGGACCCGGACAAGATGGAGATAACTTTTCACCGCGTCGATTACGATGCCCAGACCACGCGCAAAAAAATTCTGGGAATTCCCGATTTAGACAACATGCTTGGCGAAAGACTGATCAACGGGCGATAAAGCCCGTCACGGTTGTGCCAGATGATTGAGTTGCCATTTGGCGGGTATTGCTTAACTTGGATTCCGCTTAATATCATTCTTGATATGATTAAGTCTCCCAAGTCATGAACTCAATACTCCAGCTGTCTCGTCAGGCTGGTTACGCATGCACGAAACCCCAACAGCGATAATCAGCGATATCCACGGCAATATCCAGGCCCTCGAAGCGGTGTTGGCAGATATTGGTTCCCAGGGGATCACCCGGATTTATTGCCTTGGAGACATCGTCGGTTACGGTCCCAATCCACGCGAGTGTATCGATCGCTGCTTAGGATTCGAGATGTGTCTGTTGGGAAATCACGACAACGGCGCGCTGTTCGATCCGGACGGATTCAGTGCCGGAGCCGAGCGTGCGATCTTCTGGACCCGCAGTCAACTCGAAGACGCGTCAAAGGCCGGCGCTGCCGAGCGTTGGGAGTTTCTGGCCAGATTGCCTCGGACTCATCGAAACGGCGACTTTATGTTTGTGCACGGCTCGCCCCGAAGTCCGCTAAACGAGTATGTTTTTCCCGAAGATACGTACAACCAACGGAAACTGGAACGGATTTTTACGTTCATACAGAAATACTGTTTCCAGGGTCATACGCACGTCCCCGGAGTGTTCACCGGCAACTTTCGGTTCTTTTCGCCGCCAGATCTCAGCATGCAGTACGAGCTGGGTTCACAAAAAGTCATGGTCAACGTTGGCAGTGTGGGCCAACCGCGTGACGGCGATCCTCGCAGTTGTTACGTCGTGTTGAAAGAAAACACAGTCCATTTTCGTCGCGTCGAATACGACTGCCGGGAGACTTGCAACATCATCCATTCCATTGCTGAACTGGATAATTTTCTTGGTGACCGATTGCTGGAAGGGAAGTAGGCGGTAATCACGCAATTCGGTGTTTGTTCAGGCAAACGGGACGAAGGATCGCCTGCGATGTACTGCTTCAGCTCAAAATCACCGCCCATTTGCCGGTTTTTTTCGAATCGCAAATCTGCTTGCAAATCTTTTGCGATGCAATTCGAATCACCGCATCATCGGCGATCAGCCCGGCCCAGACGGAATATCCTCCTCTCATGGCCGAACTCGCGAGTCGGCCAGGTCATTAATGACTGCGAATCCCCCTTTCGCTTATTCCCCGAAACGCGGAAAATGTGCGGTTTTTGGTAAGACTTCCCCGACTTCTTTTTTGTTTTGAGGCAACCAGTCAGGTGCAACAGCGACCGATCGGATTTGTTTTTGGACTGGCGCTGATTTTTGCCGGCCTGATGTTGTTCCAGCAGTGGATGTTTCCCGCGCGTCACAGGGAGGAGAATCAGCCACCCAAAGCGATTGCCGAACTGACGGAGGTCGGGGCAAAGCCCGAGACTGGTAAAAAAATATCTGAACAGGGGCAGAGTGAAACTGCCGTTGATACCAAGGAAATCGCTGATCAAATCCCGGTCCAAGACAGTCCGGAAACCCCGATGCCGGAAGTCGGCGATTCTGCCGTTTCAAATGTCGCAGAAGAGAATGTTCCAAATCCCGTCGTCGATACATCGCCGAAGTTCTACACCCTGGGTTCGTTGGCGCCCGACGGTTCGGACCGATTCCTGGTAACGTTGACATCCGAAGGTGGGTGTTTATATCGGGTCGAATTGAACGCCCGGGACCGAGCAGGCCAATACCGATATCGTGACCTGGATCATTTCGGTGGTTTTGCCGGCAAGCTGGAATTGTCGCGTTCGGCGGGAGGTTTGCGAGTCAATTTGGTGGGCCCAGGATCGCCGGCAGACCTTGCTGGTATCAAGGTCGGCGATCTGATTCGATCGGTCGATGGATTCCCGGTCGGCTCTTCCAATGATTTTCAAAAAATTGTTACAGAGGGCAAAGTTGGCCAGGATCTGAAGGTCTCGCTGGAGCGAAAAAATTCCAATGGAGAATCGCAATCGTCGGTCGTGAGGTTAACTCTGACGGACCAGCCGCTGGAGCTGGTTCAACCTGAAGACGGACGGAAATATCCGGAACTGGTTAGCGCCCATTCCTTTGGAACCATCTTGCGAATGCCAGCGACCAACAAACTGGATTGGCCGGTCATCGATGCAAACATGCGGCGGGCCAATTGGGAATGTAGCGAAATTGAAATTGACGGAGAGCGAGGCCTGGAATTTCAGTGGGTCATCCCGGAAGAAAAACTTCAGACTCTCAATATGACTGGACCGATCACGGTTGTGAAACGGTACTGGTTAAAAAAACTCCCGGAAGCCGAACGATTCGATTTTTCCAGCCGGTCGTTCAGTATTCATTTCGAAGTGGAAATCCGCACCGATTCCAATGAAGCCAGCCCGGTTGCGCTTCAGTTGATCGGTCCGAATGGCCTGTCTACGGAGGGTTGGTGGTATCAGAACAAGATTCACGGGGAAAACACCGCGATTGGAAGCATGGCCGGTGCACGCGACGTTGTCGGATCGACGAACAATGATCCTTACATCTTCTATGGCACGCCTCAAATTGTGAGTGAAGCCAAGAAAGGCGCATCAGGAAGGTTTCTGGATTTGGTGGAGACGCCGGATATTCAATCCGGGAAAGGCAATTCGGTTCGTTACCTTGGAGTCGATTCACAATATTTCAACGTTTCGTTGTTGCCGGCCTTCGATCCGGCAAAACCGGATGCCGGATTCGATTGTTACCGCGCGTTTGCGGCGGTTGCCAGCAATGAGATTCCGAAAAACGCAAAATTAAACCGGATCGTCGATTGCACATTCTGGATGTTCGATCGAGCCAGTATTTCTGCAGAGGCACCCTACAAAAAGTCCTACGAGATTTTTGCCGGGCCGAAAGAAGCCGAATTGCTGGCGGCGTATGGGTTGGAGAGTAACCGGACCTTTGGCTGGTTTGGATGGCTGTCGCAATTTCTTTGCGGGATGCTCAGG
>JAYVKA010000263.1:0-2245 GCA_043768885.1 Planctomycetota bacterium | reverse complement strand
AACCGATTCGCTTACGTCATTCATTTCGATTGCGATGACGTCGAAATTGTGGTCTACGCCGTTATGTCGGGCTGGCGATTCTCTGCTGCCTGGATTCAGCGGATGTAGCATTGGAGATGTACTTCGACAGGTCTATTCCGGGTCGTTTCCTTCTGGCTCTGCCTTCTTTCCCGAAAACGGATACCAGAGTTGGCGCAGAAAGCCTTTGGGGACCGGGTGGCCGCCTACTCCGTAGCCTGCGGGCCATTTGCCGTCGGACGGGAAATGCCATGTTCCGAACAGCCAGTCGAACAGCGGAAAGTGGACCGCAAAATTCACGTCGATCGCTTCTTTCTCGATCCCGTGATGCCAATGATGAAAACGGGGTGTGACGATCATGTATTGCAGGAAGCCGAATGGCAACTTCATGTTTGAGTGAACGAAGACCGACAGGATGTAAACGAAAAAGATGTAGGCGTAGAGGGCGGGTTCGGCAAACCCCAACACGTACATCGGCATTGTGGTCAGGCCGCGCAGGACGATCACCTCCATTACGTGCATTCGCGAACCGGCCAGCCAGTCCATCGCCTGGGCCGAATGATGGACTGCGTGAAACTTCCAGAGCCAGGGGACTCGATGAAAAGTGCGGTGGACCCAGTACTGGACGAGG
This sequence comes from Planctomycetota bacterium, assembly GCA_043768885.1. Taxonomy (GTDB): domain Bacteria; phylum Planctomycetota; class Planctomycetia; order Pirellulales; family Pirellulaceae; genus BJ22. Next base: position 1,596 of record JAYVKA010000263.1, on the reverse strand, counting down.
TCGGTGAAGAACATGATTTCCAGAAATTGCAGAATCAGCGGCTGGCTGGCAATTGCACCGCGAATCCCGCTGGCCCATCCGGTTTTTGCCAGCACCGTCATGGCCGGAGCAAGCGAGAGAAATGTCAACGCCTGGACGAAGAGCGTGCTGATCAGAAAATACAACAAGTCTTCGCGCCATTCATAACGCAGTATCGACTGTTCGCGGTGTTTGAATATACGTTCAATCGGTATAAACACCGCGCCCAGAAAAATCAGGTTCAAGACGAAGAAATCCAGACCAAGATAATAATTGCTGGCCTGGGGGAACTGATACTCTGCCTCGGATCCTCCGAGCAAACTGGCGACCAGTACGATTGAGATCGATGAGAGCCCGAGGATCTTTTGCTTCCGCAAAACAACACTCAGTACTCCCAGCACAAACGCGGCAATCAAAACCAGCATTAGGGCCAGTCGAATCAACCCCATCGGATAATGCAATCGTGCATCGGCCAGTGTCAGCCATTGCGGGTAGCGCAGGCACAGCACCGCTGCCAGTCCGGCGATCGCGAGGAACAGCCCCAGAACGCCACTGATCCAGCCGGAACCAAAAGACCTGTCGTCCGAGTCAATTTCCTGAACCAAACGGTTGGGCATGATGGATTCCCTGAAGCTGGAAATGTCTTCTGTGATGATTGACTACGCTGCCGAGCGGCCGTTGTGGCGGAGACGGAGTTCTTCGTCTTCGATCAGGTGGCGGAATGATTGACCGGAGAGGCAGGCGGCGACGCGGCGGCGGATGCTGCGCCAGATGGCCCGATGATAACCGATCGACGCGGCAAAGAGTGTCAGCATGTCCATAAAGCCCGTGTCATCGACCAGCGGGTGGCCGGACAAATCGATTTCGCTGTCCGAGCCGAAGCCAAACAGGCGACCGTTGATCAACCCGACACGCTGGCCGTTGATTGCGACGTCGTAGTCGGGACCGAATGAAACCCAGCGGCGGGTCAGACTGAGGTGGTGCATCTCGCCCTTGTCGTAGTAGCAAAGCGTAAAGACCGGAGGGATGCGCCACGTGCGATGATTCTGCTGGATGTTGGTCACGAAGTCATTCCGCGCGAGCATCACGGACAGTGAGATCAGTGGACGCCGCGAACCGATCGAGTTGTGAACTTCGGACGTCGTAATTTGTTCGAGCGAGCCGCACCAGTTGGTCCGCGTGTCGGTGGTCTTGAAAAGCTTCAGAACCAGTCGCCGGTTTTCCAGTTCCCCTTCCTGCATTTGCATGACGCTGTCCTGTTCCAGTTGTTGCTGGAGTTTTTCATCCTGGGTGGCCGACAGCTTGCCTCGCCGTTTGATGTCGCGTCGAAGTTCTTCTTGCCGTTGATCCTGAAGGACTTCGAGGGCGTCAGTGATTTCCTGTTTGTCCGGTTGCCAGACATCGGTGCGGATTCCGATCATGTGGGTTCGTTCCCAGTTGCCGCTTTTTTCGTCCTTTGACGAGACGGTACCGACGACCTGCATGTTGCGGGTGAAGTGCGTCGTATCGGCCGAAGTCAGTTTTTGCAGAAACTGGTTGTTCGATGGATGCAAACCGGGCATGGCCCACATGTCGATG
>JAYVKA010000262.1:0-6100 GCA_043768885.1 Planctomycetota bacterium | reverse complement strand
CGCCGCAAGAGAGCATCGATTGCGGATATGTTTTGATCGCATGGCTGCGGGCAATTCGGATTCGGTAGCCTGGACGCTTCAGCTGCATTGCGGACGATGTGGGTGGCCGCAAAATACTCGCAGCCATTGTGCCTGTTGCGGTGAACATCGGGCTCCCATGCCGGAGCAGCGAAAAAAAGTGATGGGTTTGCGACCGTGGTTGCGACTGGATCAGCTGTATGGTCCGGATGAGGCTGCAAGAATCGTGGAAGATTACCAACAATCCTGAAGAGCGAATGAGCCTGACTGAAGCATCGATTGAATCGGAACAGGCTGGAGCTTGCGAACCCGATCCGACACCGGATGGCGTTGATCCGAAATCCCGGTCCACGAGTCAAGCCTGGGCCCTCGGCGTTTGGTGTTCGGTCGGGGCGGCGCTAATCTATACCTTGACCAATGGTTGCATGCGGCGCTTGGCGACTGATGTTGATCCCTGGTTGCCGAGTGCCATGCGGGCGCTCGTTACGCTGTTGTTTTTTCTGCCAATCTTTGTTTGGGCCGGAGCGACTGGCAAAAAATTCTTCCCTGGCTGGAAGCCGCTTCTGTTTCTCATCGGAGTTGCGGTTTGTTCCCAGTTGTTGGGGAATGTCGCGATGCAATACTCGATGGGCGTTTTGGGTGTCGCGATTACCGTTCCGGTTTGTACGGGAGCAATGGTGATTGCGGCTGCGATCTTTGGTCGTGCTTTTTTGAAAGAGCCAATCAACGGTGGGATGGCCGTTGCGGTCCTTGTTTTGCTGGTCAGTATTTTTCTGTTCGGAACGGGTTCGGAAACGGCTCGTCGCTCGATGGAGCATGGCCAACTGCATTTGTTGCGGGGCTGGTCGTCGCTGGCGGGGATCATTGCCGCGATTGTTCCTGGGATCGTGTTTGCCGCGCTGTCGGTTACGATCAGGTCGGTGCTGAACCGGAATGTATATCGGTTAACACCAATCATGGCCGTGACGTTTACGGGAGTCGTTGTAATTTGGCCCGGCGTTTTTTACCGAATGGGAACCGAAGGCCTGATGGCGGTTCCCGGCTGGCAATGGCAACTCATGATCATTGCCGGAATTGGAAACGCGGTTGCATTTCTGTGTTTGACGACGTCATTGAAGTTGTTGCCGGTGGCCTGGGTCAATGCAATCAATGTTTCGCAGGTTGCACTGGCGGCCCTGATGGGGATTCTGTTCTTTGCTGAACCGTCCAGTCTTTGGCTGTGGATTGGATTGGCCGTGATGATCGTGGGCTTTGTTATTTTGACAATGCGAGGAAGCAGGACGGGAAGTCCTCCTTCGGAAACCGCTGAGCAGCGATCATGCCCCCAGATTCAGTGCAAAACCAGCCCTAAAACCTTGTGCCAGACTGTCGCACCTTAAGTGAGGATGGTTATTGATTGATCTTTTAACGAGGAGAATCTTCGACCTCACCGTTTCAAAATGAGGGCCGGGGGCGTTGCTGCCAAGTGCCAGATTACCACGGTTTTTCGGCTTCCAAAGCGTCTCGAAAGTCCAAATCTCTGACCGTTTCGTGCCACGATTGGCCGGACAGTGAATCCGGTACAAAAAACCCTTGGTTGCCCGAAATTCAGGAAGTGTATTGACTGAAGGACGCATTCGGCCCCTTTGATAGAGCTTTCCTGTTCGTTAAAATTTGCCCAATCGGTTAAATTGTCTTCCCGACACGGTTCGGGAATTTTCCAAACTCATGGAGAGTATTCGAATGCGTAAGTTCCTTTCTTTCATCGCTGTAGCATCATTGTCGGTTTGTGCGTTTGCCCAGGAAGCCAATGTTGCTTCGCCAAGCGACCTGACTGTCACCAGCCAGCCAGCTTCGGTTGTTGAGCCAACACCAGTTGTAGAAATGCCAGTAATGGCTGACCAAACCGTCATGATGTCGGTTATGCCTGCCAGCAACTGTGGTTGCAACGGCATGTACACATCGGCACCAGTTGCAGCGACTGGCTGCAGCAGCTGTGCAACTTCGGTTTCTGTTGCACCAGCATGCAGCACATGCAACACAGGCTGCAACACCAACACTCGTGGTCTCCGTGGCGTTTACGCCCGGACCCCGATTCTGAACCGTAGCAACAACAATTGCTGCCAGTCAGTTTCGGTTGCTCCAGCATGCAACACATGCGGAACATACACAGCCGCTCCAGTTGCACAAGATTGTGGTTGCAACTCGGTAGTTTCTGCTCCAATTTCGAATTGTGGTTGCAGCGCTCCAGTTAGCAACTGCTGCCAGCCAGCCGTTAACGACTGCTGCCAGCCAAACCGCGTACGCGTTCTGCGTTCGCAGCCAGTCCGCACCCGCCTGTTGAGCCGTCGTGGCAACAACTGTGGTTGCTAAGAATTAGGCAGTTTGGGTAACCGGTATCGGTCATCTGAATCCCTGAAAATCATGAATGCTGTCACCATTTAGTGGCAGCATTTTTTTTTGCGCCAAATGCGAACTGCTATCCCGTTTTTTGCTGGCGGAATCTGGGCGTTTTTTGCCAGCATCGTGTGAAGATGTACGAATCGCAGCAATCGTATCGAAAAATCTAATGGTGCCGATCATTCCATGTCGATTCCCCTTACCACCTATACGACATTTTAGGCCGTGCTGCGCTGCCGTTTTTTGGCCAGCGGGCTTGAAACTGGCAGCTCGTAACTGAAGATCCGGCAGGAGTTTTCGATGAGAAGCAAGCTTGGTTACATCTGGGCACTTTTGGCAATGCTGGCCTTGGGGCAAACGTCCCTTGCGCAGAATTACCAGCCCATGCCAGGAGGAGCATACCCACCGGGCGGATACCCGGGAGGTGGTGTGTATGATCAGGGCGGATTCGCTCCGATGTCGGGCGATTTACAGGTAAAAATGCCCGGACGAGTCTGGTTCGAATCCAACGTCGCGGACCGCGGTCTGGGATACCGTGGATCCTACCTGACGTTGGGTGCCAAGACGCACCTGTTCGAAGACTGGTTTGACGGCCGCTGGGCGGTTGAGGCCCAAGGTCATTACGCGCTGGAGAGTCAGGGCTTCTTCGGAAACCTTGGTCTTCAACGGGCCTTTTCGATCAACGCAGCCGGTGCCGACTTTGTCCTCGGTGGCTGGGTCGATTATGACGGCGACCAGCAAGGCACATTTGCACACGACTTTACCCAGCTGGCAGTTAACGCTGCGATCAAGACCCGCAAGTGGGATCTGGTCGGCAACGGTTACTTTCCGATGGCCACCACCGACTACTCACAAGGTGATCCGACCGGCGTGAACTGCTTCCTGAATAACAACATCGTTTTGTTGCCAGGCATCGACAGTGCCCTAAAGGGATTCGACGCTACGCTTCGAACACGTCCGGAAGCATTGGGTATGGTCAATGGAACGGTGGACTTCGGTGGATACGGATACAGCTCGGAACTGATCGAGTTCTTTGGCGGTGGTCGTGCCCGAGTTGGAATGCAGGTTCTGAATGGCCTGATGATCAACGCAGAAGTAAACTACGACGACCGCTTCAACACGACCGGTGTTTTGCAGGTGGCTTACATCTTTGGAGCCAACGCACGCGGCACAGAATTCAGTGGATTGGGTCGCGACCTGGATCCAACCATGCGTAATGACCACATCGTCCGATTCCAGCAGGATCTGGTATTGGCAATCGATCCGGACACTGGACGGCCCTACAACGTTCTGCATGTAGACAACACGGCGGACCCGGCGTTTTCCAACGGTGCTGTCAGAACCCCGTTCCGAAGTTTGCTGGATGCCGAGCTGGCTTCAGCCAACGACGACATCATCTTCGTTCGCGAAGGGGATGGAACGACCAACTTCTACAACATGGGAATCACACTCAAAGACGGACAACTGTTTCTGGGTGACGGAGTCGAACACCTGATTCCGATTCAGGATGGCCGCTTCTTCCGGTTGTGTAACGACCTGGATGGAAACCGTCCACGGATTACGAATAACGCGAATGGAGCAGCGGTTACCCTGGCCGATCGCAACACCGTCCGCGGATTCATCATGGACGGCAGCAACAACTCGATGGCATACGGTATCTACGGGAACGGTGCGATGCTGGGAGGTCCGGTCAACGGCGGCATCATCGAAGACAACCTGATCTTTGGTGCAATTCTGCACGGTGTTTATACCAATGACACCATCGGCAACTGGACATATTCACGCAACGTCGTGCGAAACAACGGCTTTGATGGCATCTTCATGGAAAATGCCTGTGATCCGACATCGGTGTTCCGTTACGAAGACAACTTCGTCAACAACAACGGCCGTCATGGAATCCATATGCGAAACTACGATGCCGCATCACTCACGTTTCTGCGAAATACGACCAACGGAAACCTGGGTGACGGTGTCCGGCTGGATACTTTCAAGGCGGGTGCTGGTCAACGGGCGAGCATCCGGTTTGCAGGACATACTGCCAACGGCAACACCGGTAACGGAATCAACATCATCAATGGTGATGGGGACCTTCGATTCCTGAACTCGCAGATCGTCAACAACCTTGGCGGCGGTATCCGCATCCAGGACTGGACGAATACGGATGCACGTGACCTGACCCTGATCGGGACCACAACTGGCGGTGACAGCAACATCAACAATAACGGCGGTGTGGGTATCGATGTGATCCTGAATGCAGGTCGCCAAAACCTGCAGGTTTCCGATTCGACTGTGAATGGAAACGGAGCCGGTATTCGTGCAATCGCCCGCAATGTCGGAACGACGCTCAATACCAACATTCTGGATAACCGCAGCATCAGCAATAACTTCGGTGATGGTATTAACCTGAACGTCGTCCTGGGTGCCCTGCACAACGTCGTAATTGACAATCCGACCAGCCTGACCAACCCAAGCTTGCCGATTCTGAACAACGGATTGGTTGCCGGAAACGGCATCCGAATGTTGGTTGGCGACGCTTCGGGCGTTACCAGCACCATGAACGCGCTGATTCAGAGGACAAATATTCAAAACAGTGGCGGAGACGGTATTTCGGCTGATGTAACCGGCCTTGGCAACCTGCAACTGATGGTCCGAAACTCTTCCTCCAGCGGGAACGCCGGTGATGGTATCCGGATGAACATTGACAATTCGGCAGCAGGGACGGTCAACTCCATCCTGCTGGACAATTCAAACTTCCTGAACAACGCCGACAATGCCGTTCAACTGGTAACCGGTACGGATACCTTTACCGACTTGCTGGTTAACAACGTTGTCATGACCAACACGCTGGTGCAGGGAGTTGATGGCAACGGAAACGCCTTCACTGCCGGCGGAACTAACGGCTTTGTGGTTACAGCCGCCGGAAACAACGGAATCCTCAGCCCGCAAGTCGATAACCGGACGAGGGTCATCATGGCCGGTTCGGTTATCAGCAACTTCGTCAACAATGGATTCGTGCTAAACACGACTGGCGATGCACATGCCTACGTGCAACTGGTATCCAATCAGATCTTTACAAATGGTTCCGGTTTGGACGGAGCAACCCTGCCGTTCTTTAACGGAATCAACATGACTGCCGGGAACGACTCGGTCATCAACGCCCGTTTGACCAACAACCTGGTCACCGACAACTTTGAACTGGGTATCAACATGGCAACGATCGCTGGTGCAGTGGGTGAAAAAGCAACGATCAACGCGGTGTTGACGGATAACAACTTCGCTGACAATGATCGCGGCGAAGACACGACCAACAACCCGATTATTGATTCCAACATCAACGACGCGCGTTTTGCGAATTCCGCGACGGGCTTGATGTGCCTGGCAATGTCGAACAACGTGTTCCTGTTCAACACGAACTTCGTCAATGCCGCTGCACCGGCTGACTTCCGCATCGAATTGGACGGCTTGACCAACGGATTCGGAAGCGGAGCGATCGGCCCTGGATTCACCTTCCCGATATTCGGAACTGCTTGCGATGGACTGGTAACGGCGGAAGAACTGGCCTTCATAGCTGACGGCTTCCCGCCAAACTAACCAGGACAGAACGTGCGGAATCACGCAGCATCACCCGGATTGTGAGAGCAACCGGGTGATGGCTTGCGAACATCGAGGTCGTGATCAGGCAAAAATGGCTTGACGCGATTTC